>NZ_JBFBJY010000099.1:0-24148 GCF_040702125.1 Kitasatospora sp. NPDC085895
CGCGGCTGAAGCACGACGCTTCTTCCGCCGGCGCCAGCGCCAGCCCCACATCGTCCGCGGCTACTTCCACGGTCCGCACGTGCGCTACACCCTCGGCGAGAACCAATTGAGTTTCTGATCAATAGGGGTGACACTTCGAATGTCACCCCCCTCGAGTTCGCTGCCCCGCTCCCCCACAGGCCAAGCGTGGAACACTCGACTCGGCAACGGTGGCCACAACCCAAACGGCCACCCTGGGAGCGGAGGGCACCATGGACGACAGGCCGTCATGGGCGCAGCGCATGGTCAGCGAGCGGGCCGCCCGCGGCTGGTCTCAGACCGACGCCATCGACACCCTCCGCGCCCACAGCACCCAGCCGCTGCCCGGGGCGCCGAGTCTGCTGCGCATGTGGAAGCGGTGGGAGGCCGGCGAGGCGTTCCCGCGCGACTACCAGGCCCTTATCGCGCGCACGTTCGGGACCACTACGCACGCCTTCTTCCCGAAGACGGGGCGGCGCGACGGCGGGGCGGAGATCATCTACGTTGCCGGGATGGATACTGCCGACATCGTCGCCCGCCTACGGGCCAGCGACATCGACCAGGCAACCCTCGACGCTCTGACCATCACCGTCGACCGGCTGTGCACTGAGTACGCCTACATGCCCTCCGACCAGCTCCTTGCCGAAGGCCGGCAATGGCTGGGTCGGATTGCCGGGATGCAACACCAGCGTCTCTCCCTCGCCCAGCACCGCGAGCTCCTCGTCCAGGCCGACATGCTCACCCTGCTCGTCGGTTGTGTCGAGTACGACTCCGGCGACCGGTACACCGCGGAGGCCACCCGCCGCGCCGCCCTGTCCATCGGCGAGGAGGCCGGGCACGCGGCGATCGCCGGGTGGGCGCACGAGATCCGCGCCTGGATGTGCCTGACCGGCGGCGACTACCGTGGCGTCCTCCAGGCCGCTGACAGCGGCATCGCCTCAGCGCCCGCTCAGTCCGTCGCCGTGCAGCTGTACGCGCAAAAGGCCAAGGCCTGGGCCCGCCTCGGCGATCGGCAGCAGACCGAGGTCGCCCTCGACGCCGGCCGGCGTCTGCTCGAGGACATGCCGTACCCCGACAACATCGAGAGCCACTTCGTCGTCGACCCCGCGAAGTACGACTTCTACCGGATGGACTGCTACCGCCGCGTCGGCGAGGACCGGCTCGCCGAGCAGCTTGCCCGCGAGGTACTGCGGGCGGGCACCGACTACGACGGCACCGAACGCGCACCGATGCGCAACGCCGAGGCGCGGGTCACCCTCGGCGTCGTCGCCGCCCGCGCCGGCGACCTCGAGACCGCTGTCTCCTACGGCGAGCAGGCTCTCGGCGGCCCCCGCCGCTCCATCCCCTCGCTCGTCATGGTCTCCGAGGATCTCGGTACCGTCTTGCAGCAGCAGTACTCCGGGCAACGCGCCGCCGAGGACTTCCTCGGCCACCTCCGTTCCCTCCGGGTGGCCTGACAGGGGAAATCAGGTACGTGGTGGTGGTGCCGTTGCCTCTGAGCGGAAGCCATTGCCGATGACGCGCTGACGGCACCCCCAGGCGCGTCTTAGCCGGAGCTATCCCGTGGGGGGCGGGGCTCATCTAATCCTCGTCCCAGGGCAGCAGAGCATCCCCCGCAAGCGCAGGGCCGAGAGCCCTCGACCAGGATGTCCACCGTCCCCGGTACGGGATCATCCCCACAAGCGCGGGGCCAAGGACAGCCGGACGAACACCGAGCTGGTCACTCAGGGACCATCCCTGCGAACGCGGGATCGAGTTCTTGGGGATCACGACGTCCGTCGGGAGGACGGGACCATCCCCGCGAACGCGGGGCCGATGTTCTGCAGGGTGCCGGTCAGGGTCACCGCGGCGAGAGCATCCCGCAAGCGCAGGGCCGAGGTGCGCACGGCCGGCATGCTGATGCTCGGCATGGGACCATCCCCGCGAGCGCGGGCCGGCAGGTCCCGCACGACGGTCCGGCCGACCTTGCCGGAGCATCCCCGCGAGCGCGGGGCCGAGGCGGACGCGAAGCATCATCAGCTCCATGAGGAGGGATCATCCCGCGAGCGCGGGGCCGGCGAGCCTGGCCGCCGAGACGGGGATCGCCGTGTTCAAGGTCGCCTTCGCGCGATGGATCGACGACCCGGGCCGACCGGACCTGCCGGGCGTCGTGCGGGCCACGACCGGGAACTGCGGACCCTCCTCACGGAGCACGCGTCCGCCTGAACGGGCCGCCACGACCCGACACCGTCACCCGCCCGCCGTCGCGGCCGGGTGACGCGCCCACCGCCCGCACGGCGGCGTCCCGGATCACGACGCCGCCGTGCGGCAGGGTGCCGCTGAGGAGGGCCCGCGGCTACAGCTCGAACGTCGCGACGACGGGCGAGTGGTCGGACGGCCGGTCGTGCGGGGCGGCCGGCCGGGCCTCGGTGACGCTGGGCAGCTTCTCGTTGCCGGTCGACACCGTCCGGAGTGCCCCGAGGAGCGCGTGGCTGATCAGGATGTGGTCGATCAGTTCGTGCTGGCCCTCGAAGACACGGGAGTAGCCGCCCTGTTCGAGGATCCGCGGCGCGAGGTTCCACAGCCGCGCCGCGTCCCCCTGGTCGGGGTGGTCGAAGCCGCCGGTGCCGATCTGGGAACCGGGCGGGCCGTAGAGGATCTGGGTGGTGGCGGCCTTCCACTCGTCGTTGAGGTCGCCGAGCACGATCACGTTCCGGTGCGTGCCGTCGCCCTGCAGCAGGTCGTCGGCCAGGGCGCGCACGGTCACGGCCTCGGCCCCGCGGCGGAACAGCGCGTAGGCGGCGTAGCGGGCGCGCAGACCCTCGTCGTGGGTGCTGTGCCGGTTGCCGGGGAAGGTCAGCAGCTTCGACTTGAGGTGGCAGACGGCGACGTCCAGGCTCTGCCCGGGGGCGGGCTCGACGCGGACGGCGAGGCCGCCGCGGCCCATCTCGCGGATCGGGCTGCCCTCGTCCTCGACCTGCACCGCGGCGAGGCGCTCGGGGAAGTCGGCGCACTGCCGGACGTCGAGGAGCGGCCAGCGGCTGATGACGCCGACACGGATGCCGCGCCGGTCCGGGTGGGTCGACACCGCGGTGTGCCAGGTGCCGGGCAGCTTCGCCACCAGGTCGTCGACGGCCTCCTGGCTGCCGACCTCCTGGACGCCGAGCAGGTCCGGTGCGATCTCGGAGACGACGCCGGCCAGGGCTTCGACCTTGGCCTCGTAGGTCGCCGGGTCCTTCGCGGCGCACCTGTCCGGATCGGGCGGGCTGCCGGCCGGCAGCGGGCGGCAGAAGTTCTCCACGTTCCAGGTTCCTATGGTGATCACGGCTGTCTCCTCCGCCGTCGATCGGGATCGCGGGCGGCCGGACCGGTGGCAGGACACCTCGGCACCACGCACGCAGGGGCGGGGAGACGAGGGCCTCGTACGTCCGCTCCTCCATTCTCCTCCGCGCACCGGGCCGCACAACCGCTGTCACACATGGTGACGATCAACCGCCGCTCTCCCCGCGATCTGTGACGTTCCGTCACAGTTGACGGCGGTGGTGGTGTCCGGCCCACCCGTGGAGCGGGCCGGACACCACCGGGACGGGCCCGGTCAGTCCTCCGTGCCGCGGTGGCCCCGGCCGAGGCGGCGCAGGTCGAAGGACCAGATGCCGCGGCCGTGGGTGGCGGCGTAGAGCTGCCCGTCGGGGCCGGTCCTCAGCTGCATCACCGTGGTGGTGGGCAGGTCCTCGCCGATGACCCGCCAGCCCTTCGCACCGGGGGCGCGGAGCGCGGGTGGGAGCGGCGGCGGCCTGACTGGTGGTCAGACCGAGTGCGGTCAGTGTGACGGAACGCGCGGACGCCGGCCGAGGCGGCGGACCGAGCGGCGGCGGCCGAGCTGCCCGTCCAGGGCCGGGTCGGTGCAGCGCAGGTGGCGTTCGATCCGGTCGAGGGTCCGCGCCCCGTACTCCGTCAGCGGCGTGCTCACGCCTGCCTGCCTCCTCGATCGGGTCGGAGCGGGTGGCCGCCGGCACGGTCCGGCGGCCGGTCGGACTGCTCCGCCGGCCGGCGGGCCCGCGCGGTGGTCTCGCGGACGACCGTCCAGGCGTCGGCGACGGGGCCGAGGTGGCCGAGCTTGTCGGGGTTGAGCACCGAGCGGATCGTCTGGATCCGGCCGCCGAGGACGTCCAGCGCCAGCGTGCTGACGACCCTGCCGTCCCGGTCGCGGACGATCGCGCCGGGCTGCCCGTTGACGGTGTGCGGCTCCACCACGCCGCCGATCGCGAGGAAGGACGGGACGACCGCGGCGAGCACCTCGGCCACCTCGTCGGCGCCGTAGACCCCGCCGCCCCACTGCGGTGCCTTCCCGCCGCCGTCGCCGACCAGCTGCGCGTCGGCGGCCAGGAGTTCGCGCAGCGCCTCGACGTCCCCCTCGCGGATCGCGCCGAGGAACCGGTCGGCGAGCTCCGCGCGCTCCCGGCGGTCGGCCTCGTAGCGGGGGCGTCCGGCGTCCATGTGGCGCCGTGCCCGCACCGCGAGCTGGCGGCAGGCCGCCTCCGTCCGGCCCACCGCGGACGCGATCTCGGGGAAGCCGAAGCCGAACACCTCCCGCAGGACGAACACCGCGCGCTCCGGGGGGCTCAGCCGTTCCAGGAGGAGCAGGGCCGCCGTCGACACCGAATCGGCCAGCTCGGCGGACCGCGCCGGGTCCTCGTAGGGGTCGGTCAGCAGCGGCTCGGGGAACCACGGCCCGACGTACGCCTCGCGCCGGACCCGGGCGGAGCGCAGCACGTCGATCGAGATCCGGGTCACCACGGACGCCAGGAACGCCTTGGTCGACACGGGCCGGGTGTCGGCGGTCGCGTGGCGCAGCCAGGTCTCCTGGACGGCGTCCTCGGCCTCGCCCACACTGCCCAGGATCCGGTAGGCGATCGAGAACAGCAGCGGCCGCAGCTCCTCGAACTCCTCCGCCCTGGTCGTGCCGCCGCCGCTGCGCGCACTCACGCCAGCTCCTTCGCGAAGCCCTGCCGCCACGACGGGTACCGCAGCTCCCAGCCCAGCTCCCGCTTCGCCTTGGCGTTGGAGAAGCCCCGTCCGTCGACCATCATCGCCACGGCCTGGTCGCCGGCCAGCAGGCGGGCCAGCCACACCGGCACCCGCACCGGCGGCTTCGCCCCGGCGCACCGGGCCAGGTGCGGCAGCCATTCGCTCGCCGGTGCCGGTTCGTCGTCCACGATGTTGAAGACGCCCCGGACCTTCTGCTCCACCGCCAGCACGGTGGCGCTCGCCGCGTCGTCCAGGTGCACCCACGAGCTGTGGCCGGTGCCGTGGCCGACCAGCGGGTACTGCCGCTTGCGGATCAGTTCGACCTGGTCGTCGACGGCACCGGGCCCGTAGAACGCGCCGTACCGGAGCACCGCGCCGCCCGCGCGGAGCACCGCCTCCTCGGCGTGGCGCAGCGCCTCCAGTCCCGCCTGCGCCGCCGTCCCCGCCATCAGGTTCAGCGGGTCGTCCTCGGTCTTCACCCAGCTGCCCCCGGGGTGGCCGTTCCAGCTGGCGTAGCCCTGCGCGACGACGTGCGGAACGCCGGTCGCCTCGGCCGCGGCGAGCAGGTGGTCGGTGCCCTCCCGGCGCAGCCGGTTGGTCCGGGCGAACCAGCGGTCCGGGTGCTTGATGTCGGGTTTGCCCGCGTGCGCCGGGGAGATCGCGGTCATCTGGTGCACGATCACGTCCGGCCGGGCCACGGCCACCGCTTCACCGACCGCCATCGGGTCCAGCCCGTCCATCACGACGCCGTCGGCGCCCAGGCGCTGCACGAGGCCCAGCTTGGCGGGGCTCGTCGTCGTCGCCGTCACCCGGTGCCCCCGGGCCACCAACTGCGGGACGAGCCGCCGCCCCAGGACCCCGCTCCCACCTGCCACGAACACACGCATGACCCTCTGCCTCCCGGGTTCGGAACGTCGCTTCCGAACCCGGGACGAGACAGCCCGGCCGTCTGTGACACGGCCGGGCGGATTCGTGGTCGTCCGCGGGAGCCCGGCCGGTCCTCCGGGTCGGCGCGGCGGCGTCCGGTGTCCGGGGGGGTGCGCCGAGCAGCCGGGCGGCGGCCTGCCGCCGGTGCCGTCCCGGTCAGCGGCGCGCGGGCGACCGGGTCACGGCCCCGTGGTGTGCAGGATCTCCTTGACGATCGCCTCGGTACCGGACATGGCGTGATAGGCGGCCCAGCCTGCCAGGATCAGGGCGCCGAACAGGACCCAGCCGCCCGGTCCGCTGTCCGTCCGGAGCGTCGACCCGTCCCGCACCGGCTCGCCGTTCTCGGTGGCGGGTGAGCGCACCATGTCCCTGGCGATGTGGCCCAGCCCGGCGAGGGCGTGCCCGGCGCCGGCGAGCGCCATGCCGGTGACACCGATGGTGAGCCACCCTGCGCGGCCGATCTCGTCCATGATGCTCACTGCTCCTCGGCCCGTGGGACGCGCGGCGGGAGGGCGTCCCGCCTTCGCCTCGATCCTCGGCCGGGCGGGGGCCGTCCGACAGGGCCTGCGGGGCGGAGCGGGTGGGCCGTTGGACCCCGTCGACGGTGCCCGAAGGGCTCAGCCGCCGTCCGGGCTTCGACCCCGATGCGAATCCTCTCGATGTATACACTCGATGTATACGCCTGGGGTATGGTCGTCCCATGAGTGTTCCCCTGACCCTTCTCGGGCTGCTGGAGCGTGAGCCCAGCCACGGATACGACCTCAAGCGGGACTACGACGCACTGTTCGGGCGCGACAAGCCGCTGCCGTACGGGCAGGTCTACGCGACGCTGAGCCGGCTCGCACGGGACGGCAAGGTGGTGGCCGGCGAGGCCGAGCCCGGCGGCGGCCCCGAGCGCAAGCGGTACGTCATCACCGAGGCGGGGGTGACGGAGTTCGAGACCTGGCTCGCGGAGCCCGTCGCCCCCGAACCCACCCTGCAGACCGTCCTGTTCACCAAGGTCGTGCTGGCCTTGATGCTCGGCCGGGACGCCGAGCAGTACCTCGACGCCCAGCGTGCGGCGCACATGCAGCGGATGCGCGAACTCACCGAACTGCGCCGCAGTGGCGCCCTGTTGGACGCCCTGCTGGCCGACCACGGGCTGTTCCGGCTGGAGGCCGACCTGCGCTGGATCGACCTCACCGCGGCCCGGCTGGACGCGATCGCCCAGGCGGTGCGGCCATGACGGACGCCCTGATCGAGGCCCGCGGGGTGAACCTCGCCTTCGGCGAGACCCCGGCGCTGCGCGGCGCGGACCTCGCGGTCGGCGCGGGCGAGATCCTCGCCGTGATGGGGCCGAGCGGCTCCGGCAAGTCCACGCTGCTGCACTGCCTGGCCGGCATCCTCACCCCGGACTCCGGCGAGATCCACTTCGACGGCCGGCGGATCGACCGTCTCGGCGAGACCGAGCGCAGCGCGCTGCGCCGCGACGGCTTCGGCTTCGTCTTCCAGTTCGGCCAGCTCGTACCGGAGTTGACCGCCGAGGAGAACGTCGCACTGCCGCTGCTGCTGGGCGGCACCCGGCGCGCGGCGGCGCTCGCGGAGGCCCGCCCGTGGTTCGCCCGGCTCGGCCTGGACGGCCTGGAGCGGCGCAGGTCCGGCGAGTTGTCGGGCGGCCAGGCGCAGCGGGTGGCGCTGGCCCGCGGCCTGGTGACCCGCCCGCGGGTGCTGTTCGCCGACGAGCCGACCGGCGCGCTGGACTCGCTGACCGGCGAGCAGGTGATGGAGCTGATGGTGGGCGCCGCACGCGAACAGGGCACCACCGTGGTCCTGGTGACGCACGAACCGCGAGTGGCGGCGTACGCGCACCGCGAGGCGGTCGTCCGGGACGGCCGGGTGACCTCGCTCCCCGTGGATCGGATCGCGTCGTGATCGCGCTGGCATTGCGGCTCCCGGTGAGCGGCGGACGCGAGGCGCTGGCCCGGCTGGTCTCGATCGCGGCGGCGGTGGCCGTCGGCGTGGCGCTGCTGCTGTCGACGCTGGCCGGGATCAACGCCGTCGACTCCTCCAACGAACGGCAGTTGTGGTGGAACACCGGTGCGGCGGCCCGGACGGCGAGCGCCCCGGTCGACCCGCTGTGGTGGCGGGCCCACGACGACCACTACGACGGCAAGCCGATCTTCGAGGTGGACGTGGCCGCGACCGGCCCCACCTCACCGGTGCCGCCGGGGATGACGGCGCTTCCGGCACCCGGAGAGTACTGGGCATCGCCCGCGCTGGTGAAGCTCGTGGCGGCCGTCCCCTCCGCCGAACTCGGCGACCGGTTCCCCGGCAGGCTCGCCGGCGTGCTCGGCGATGCCGCGCTGGCCTCGCCGGACTCGCTGATCGCGGTGGTGGGCCGCCCGGTCGACCGGCTCCGGGCGGCGCCCGGAGCCCGGCCGGTGACGACGATCGCGGACGCCCTGCCGGCGAAGTGCGCCGGCGACTGCCCGGGCGCGGGGGTGCGCGGCGACGCGATGACGCTGATCCTCTCCGTGGTCGCGGGGGCGCTGATCTTCCCGGTGCTGGTGTTCATCGGGACGGCGACCCGGCTGTCGGCGGCCCGCCGCGAGCAGCGGTTCGCCGCGATGCGGCTGGTGGGCGCGACCCCCGGCCAGGTGGCGCTGATCTCGGCGGTGGAGTCGACGCTGGCGGCGGTGGCGGGCACGGCGGCGGGCTTCGCGCTGTTCGCGGCGCTCCGCCCCCTGGTGGCGCAGGTGCCGTTCACCGGGGACCGCTACTTCACCGACGACCTGACCCTGCACG
Organism: Kitasatospora sp. NPDC085895; assembly: GCF_040702125.1. Taxonomy (NCBI): domain Bacteria; kingdom Bacillati; phylum Actinomycetota; class Actinomycetes; order Kitasatosporales; family Streptomycetaceae; genus Kitasatospora; species Kitasatospora sp. NPDC085895. Next base: position 8,737 of record NZ_JBFBJY010000099.1, read on the forward strand.
TGGTGCAGGTGCTCGCGGTGGCACTGGGCGTGCCGGTCGCGGCGGCGGTGTCGGCACGGCTGGCGCTGCGCCGGGTCTCGGTGTCGCCGCTGGGGGTCAGCCGGCGGGTGACGCCGCGGCCGCCGCAGGCGTGGCGGCTGCTGCCGCTGGCGGCCGGGATCGGCGAGCTGGCCTGGTTCGTGGGCCGGCGGCCGGAGACGACCGACGGCCAGACCTGGGCGTACCTGTCCGGGTTCGTGCTGGTGATGCTGGGCCTGGTGGTCGCCGGGCCGTGGCTGACGATGGCCGCGGCGCGGCTGGTGGCCCGGCGGACCTCGCGTCCGGCCTCGCTGATCGCGGTGCGGCGGCTGGCGGACGACCCGAAGGCGGGTTTCCGGTCGGTGAGCGGCCTGGTGCTGGCACTCTTCGTGACGAGCGCGACCGTCGGGATCATCGGCACCATCAACGCCAACCGCGGTGTGCTGAGCGGCGATCCGCAGACCCGCGCGGCGGTGCAGCACGGTGCGCTGCTGGAGGACCCGCCGATGGCGGACCGGGTGCCGGAGGCGGTGCTCGCGGGGTTGCAGGCGGTGCCCGGGTACCGCGGCGCGGTGGTGGTGCACGCCAACCCGGCCCGGGTGGCGGCCGATCCGGCCGATCCGCGGCCGTGGGCGCCGGCCCTGGTGCTCTGCTCCGAACTCGCGGACACCCCGGTGGTCGGCGGCTGCGCACCGGGGGCGGAGGTCGCGGCCGTCCCGATGTACCAGTTCGTCGACCTGCGGACGGCGGAGGCCCGGCAGTGGCCCACCGCCCCCGTCACCCCGGCCCGGCTGGCGGCGCTGCCCGTGCAGATGGTCTACGTGACGACCGACGGGTCGACGGCCGCGACGGAGCGGGTGCGGACGGTGCTCGGCCGGGCCTTCCCCGACCACGAGTCACGGATGGTGAAGGACTGGGGCAGCGACCAGCAGCGGCAGTTGGCCGGCTTCCGGCAGCTGGCGAACGTGGTCATCCTCACCACCTTGCCGATCGCGGGCTGCAGCCTGGCGGTGAGCGTGGTCGCCGGGCTCTCCGAACGCAGGCGGCCGTTCGCGCTGCTGCGGCTCGGCGGGGCGCCGCTGGGCCTGCTGCGGACGGTGGTGGCCCTGGAGAGCGCGCTGCCGCTGGTGGTGGTCGCCGTGGTGGCGACGGGGACGGGCCTGCTGTCGGCACACCTGTTCCTGACCTCCCAGATGCACTACACGCTCGTGTCGCCGGGCGCCGTGTACTACGCCCTGGTCGTGGTCGGGCTGGTCGCCTCCCTCGGGATCATCGCCTCGACCCTGCCCCTGCTCCGGCGGATCACCGGCCCGGAGGCGGCCCGCAACGGCTGACCCCCGGCCCGGCCCTCCCCCGGCCCGGGAGGGCCGGGCCGACCCGGGGGGCGCCACCCATCGGGGAGCGAAGCCGAACGGACCTGCGCGCACTCGGCGGCCCGGGGCGCTGCTGTGGCGCGGATGCCCGGCCGAGCTGACACTGGGCCGGACAGGAGCGGCACGGATCGAGTCCAGTGGGAGAGCGGATCATGCGGACGAACATGGTGCTCCGCGGCGTCGGCGTCGTGGTCGGTCTGGTGCTGATCGCCGGCGCGTTCGTCCTCACGTTCTTCGTCACGCCCACCTACGTGGAACGGCTACCCGGTGACACCGATGTCACCCGTTCCTACACCGGCAGCTTCAAGACCCTGCTCGACGCCCAGGAGGTGGCGAAGGGCAACCTGCTCTCGGCCGTCAAACGGGACGTCCCGATGGCGGTCGAACGGACCGTCAAGGTGCTGGAGACCTCCGACGACACCGCCCTGGTCAGCGACAGCCGGACGACGACCGCGGCCGGCCGCGCGGTCGAGAAGACCACCTGGCAGTACGCCGTCGACCGCAAGACCCTCGAAGCGACCACCGACCACCCGTCCGGCTGGACGGTGGTCGACGCCAAGGGTCTGACGGTCAGCTGGCCGATCGGCGCGAAGAAGCAGACGTACACCGGCTGGCGGCCGGAGACCGGGACGACGACCCCGCTGACGTACGCGCGTACCGAGAGCAGGTCCGGCGTCAGCACCTACGTGTACCTGGCGAGGCTGCCCGCCACCCGGATCACCGACGCCCAGGTGCTCGCCGGGCTCCCGCCGGCCGTCCCGAAGAGCACCCTGGCGCTGGTCGCCCAGGTCGGCACCCTCTCGGCCGAGGCGAAGCAGAAGCTGGCCGCGCTGCTGCCGACGCTGCCCGACCCCGTCCCGCTGACCTACACGCTCCAGAGCGCCGACACGTTCTGGATCGAGCCCGAGACCGGCATCGTGGTCGACACCCAGCGCTCCCAGCAGCGCACGGCCGGGGTCGTCGCCCCGGGCGACGGCGCCTTCCTCCCGCTGCTGCCCGTCTCCGACGTCTCGTACCGGCAGACGCCCGCCTCCGTGCAGGACGCCGCGAACGACGCCAAGGACGGCCGCAACGCCATCTCGCTCCTCGGCACCACCCTGCCCGTCGTGCTGGGCGTGGTCGGCGCGGTGCTGGTCGCCGTCTCCCTCCTCCTCCGGCGCCGGGGCAGCCGCGGCGGCGCAGCCCCGGCCGGACCGACCGCACCGACCGGCGCTCCGGGCGCACCGACCACTCCGGGCGCACCCGGTGGCACCCCGGGACCGAACCCGCCCACCGGCCCGCCCCCGCCCACCGGGCCGGGCGGCGTCGCCTAGGACCGGTGGGGCGCCCGCGGTCACTCGCCCTGGCCGGCGCTTCCCATCGGGCCGATCTTCACCGGGGATCCGCTGCCGTCCGTGACGGGCAGCGAGCCGGAGCCCGGCCAGGGCAGGGTGACCGGGTGGGTCTCGTCCGGCGGGGTCACCACCAGACCGGTGATCCGGACGCCGGAGCCGCCCGAGGTGTTGGCCGGGTAGCTGATGCCGAAGTACGTCGACTTGCCGTTCTTCACGACGCCCGTGACGACCGGCTCGCCGGAGCGCTTCGCGGACAGCGTGCCCGCGGAGGTCTTCAGGTCGACGCCCGCGTACCCGGCGAGCGTGCAGTCCTTGCCGCTGTGGTTCTTCAGCTCGACCACGACGGTGTTGTCGGGGTCACCGGAGATGGTGCGGTCCGCGGCAGTGATGGTCAGGTCGGCCGTCCGGCACCTGGCAGGCTTCCCGGGCCCGGTGGAACCGGCCGGTGCGGCGGTGGAGGCCGTGCTGCCCTTTCCCGGCCCTGCCGAGGCCGGACCGCCCGAGGCCGGACCGCCCGAGGCCGGACCGCCCGAGGCCGGGAGACCGCCGGGGGCGGTGCCGGTGGACGCGGTCGGGGCTCCCTGTGCGGTGCCCGCCCCGTCGTCCTGGCACGCGGTGAGCGAGAGTGCGGCGGTGACGGCCAGGGCGGCGAAGGCGAGCTTGCGGACGCGCATGGTGATTTTCCTCCAGGAGGCGGCAGAGCCTGGTGCTCGGTGCGAGCGGGTTTCCGAAGACCAGGACCGGCCGCCCCGATGAACCGTTCCGCCCGGGACGCCCCCAGGACAGTGCTGTGACATGTACGGATGGAAACGACCCGCGCCACCGCCCGCCGCACCGCGCCTCACCCCGCCGCCGACCTGCCCCGACGCCGCATCGCACCACCGCCGTGCACCGCCGCACACCGGCCGCGCCGTCACCGACCACCGGGACAGACCCGTGACCCGGACGACCTTGACCACGGACCGCGACACCACCGCGAGCGCACCATGACGACGCCCTCGGCCCCGTTCCCGTTGCAGCAAGCCGGTGGTGACGGACCCTCCGTGCGGCGTGCTGCCCGGTGCGGCCGGGTTGATCTGGACCGCCCGGCCATGGGAGACGGTCGCGGCATCAGCCGTCGATCGGTGCTCAGGGCCGTCCCCGCCGTGGCCCTCGCTGCGAGCTCCGGCGGAGTCCCGGCCGGGCGGGGTGCGGCGACGGCACCGACGCCGTTTCCGCAGCCGGCCGTCGTGGCTTCCCGGCCGGTGCACGGATCGGCATCGTGGGTGCCGGAGCAGACGCTCGACGTCCGCTCCACGGACGTCTCCGTACCGGGCTACGGCCCCGTCACCACCCGTACCTACAACGGGACGATCCCCGGGCCGACCCTGCGCGTGCGTGCCGGTCACACCCTGAGGCTGACGCACGTCAACGGCCTGCCGCCCGGCCCGCCCCACAGCGGCGGCCACAACACCCCGCACCGGCCCAACAGCTTCAACCCGCACACCCACCGCCTGCACGTCTCCCCGTCCGGGCACGCCGACAACGTGCTGCGGGAGTTCGCCCCGCGCACCCCGGAGGAGTCCGCCGCCGGCGTCCCCTCCACCTTCACCGTGAACGGCACCGTCAACCCCGCCCTCCGGCTGCGTCCTGGCGAGGTGCAGCGGTGGCGGCTGGTCGCCGTGACCGCGTTCGCCGCCCTGCGGCTCACCGTCACCGGCGAGGCCGGAGACACGGCACCGCACCAGATCGCCCAGGACGGCATCACCTTCCGCGCCCCGGTCGCACGGACGACGGTGGACCTGGCCATGGGCAACCGTGCCGACGTGCTGATCCGGGGCGGTGCGCCCGGCCGGTACGAGCTGCGGGCCGACGGGCTGCCGGGACCGCTGATGACGATCGAGGTCGCGGGAGCGCCCGTGCGGCCGCCGATGCGGCTTCCGGCCTCACTGCCACCGGGCCGGCCCTTCCTCGACGAGCAGGACATCACCGACCCGACGCGGACCGGGAGGTGGTCTTCCACACCGATGCGGGCGTCTTCACCGGGGCGTTCCCGAACGCCTTCCGCATCCTGGGCACCCCTGCGACCCCCGCGGCCGACCCCGGAGGCGATCCCACCCGCGACCCGGCCCACGGCCTCTTCGACCCCGCCCACACCAACCACACCCTGCGCCTCGGCACGGTCGAACGCTGGACCGTCCGGACCGACGAATCCCTCCCGGCGTTCAAGCATCCCTTCCACCTGCACACCAACCAGGTCCTCCTCACCCACCGCAACGGCGTACGGCTGGACCCGCCGGTCTGGCACGACACCCTCGGCCTCGCCGGCGGCGCGCCCGGAGGCTCCGTCACCTTCCCGGTCAGGTACGAGGACTTCACCGGTCGCACCATCGCCCACTGCCACCAGCTCCACCACGAGGACCTCGGCATGATGCAGACCGTCCACTACGTGGCGCCGTGAGAACCACTGCCCGACAACCGCCGGACGCCAAGAGCGATCATTCGATCACTCGTCGTGATATGACGGCATGGCTCGCCACCCTGGAGGAGGAAGCCATGGCAGGCAGGGCCAGCATCGTCTTCGCCCAGGGACTCTGGGCCGACGGGTCGTGCTTCAACAAGCTCATCCCCGCGCTCCAGGCCGAGGGCCACCAGGTGTCCGCCTCGCAGCACGGCCTCGACTCGCTCGAGGGCGACGTCGCCTGCGTGACCCGGTCCATCGATCACGTGCCCGGCCCGGTCGTGCTCGTCGGCCACTCCTACGGCGGCACCCTGATCACCAAGGCCGGCACCCACGACCGCGTCGGCGCCCTGGTCTACATCGCCGCGCTCGCCCCCGACGAGGACGAGACCTCGCAGGGCCAGCAGGACAAGTTCGCCCGCACGCCCGTCTTCGAGCACATCGAGGTCGCCGACGGCCGCATCTGGCTCCTCGAGTCGGGCCTCGGCGACTTCTGCGGCGATCTGCCGGAGGCCGAGCGGAAGCTCGTCCTCGCGACCGGCGCCGTGCCGGTGCCCGACCTGTTCACCCAGCAGGTTCCCGGCACCGCCTGGCGCACGAAGCCGAGTTGGTACATCGTCGCGAACGACGACCGCACCGTGAACCCGGCCCTGGAGCGGGCCGCCGCGGAACGCATGGGCGCCAAGACCTACGCGGTCGACAGCAGCCACGTGCCGATGCTCTCGCACCCCGACCTCGTCCTGGACGTCATCCGCGACGCCGCGAAGGCGGTTGAGGCGTAACGCCGTCCCCGTCCAGGCCCGCCAGCAGGCGCAGCCCGTCCTCGGCGGGGCCGCCGGGTGCCGCGGACAGCACCAGGAGTTCCAGCCCCGATTCGTCGGGCAGCGCGAAGTTCTCCTGGTGCAGGTCCAGCGGCCCGACCAGCGGGTGCCGGTACGCCTTGCGCCCGTGGGTGCGCGCCCGGACGTCCGCGCGGGCCCACAGTCGGCGGAACCGCTCGCTGCCCATCGCCAGTTCGCCGACGAGCGAGGCCAGGTGGGCGTCCTCGGGGTGCTTCCCGGCGGCCAGGCGCAGGTGCCCGACCACGTCGAGGGTGCAGTTCTCCCAGTCCGCGTACAGGCCGCGCTCGCCCTCGTCGAGGAACAGGTGCCGGGCCACGTTGAGGCCCTGCAGCGGCCGGCCGTAGAGGAGCCCGGCGAGCCGGTTGCCGGCGAGCACGTCCAGGCGGTGGTTCATGATCAGCGCGGGTGCGTCGGTGACCAGGTCGAGGACGCGCAGCAGCTCCGGCCGGATCCTCCCCCGGCCTCCGGCCGGGGGGACCCCCGTGCCCGGTGCCTTCGCGCGGCGGCGGCGCTGCCGGACGAGCCGGTCCAGGTGCTCGCGTTCGGTCTCGTCGAGGTCGAGGACGCGGGCGAGCGCGTCGAGGACCTGCTCGGAGGGCTGGGTCGCGCGGCCCTGTTCCAGGCGGACGTAGTAGTCGACGCTGACCCCGGACAGGTGCGCGACCTCTTCGCGGCGCAGTCCTTCGACGCGGCGGCGGCTGTCGGTGGGGATGCCGGCGGCGGCCGGGTCGACCCGTGACCGCCGGGTCCGCAGGAAGCCCGCAAGATCGTCCATGGGCCCAGTATGGCCTCCGGCGTCGCCCGCGAGGGTGGCCCTGCGATTACCAGGAAGTCCCGTCCGACGGAAGAGCCGTCCCTGAACGCCGGGCGCCGCAGCGCCCAGGATCTGGGGCATCCGATCCGAAGGAGTTCCCGTGAAGACGCTGCTCGTCCATGCCCATCCCGAGCCGGAGTCGCTCAACGGCTCGTTGAAGGACCTCGCGGTGTCCACCCTGGAGGGCGCCGGCCACGAGGTACGGGTGAGCGACCTGTACGCGATGAAGTGGAAGGCGGTCGTGGACGCCTCGGACTACGGCTCCCACGCCTCACGTCCGCTGAAGGTCGCCCTGGACTCGGGCCGGGCCTTCGACGCCGGGGCGCTCACCCCGGACGTCCTCGCCGAGCAGGAGAAGCTGCTGTGGGCCGACACGATCATCTTCCAGTTCCCGCTGTGGTGGTACACCGTCCCCGCGATCCTCAAGGGCTGGGTGGACCGGGTCTTCACCCACCGCTTCGCGTACGGCGTCGGCGAGCACAGCGACACCCGGTACGGCGAGCGCTTCGGCGAGGGCACCCTCGCGGGCCGGAGGGCGCTGCTGTCCGTCACCACCGGCGGCCCTGAGTCGCACTACGCCGCTCGCGGGATCAACGGGCCCATCGACGACCTACTGTTCCCGATCCAGCACGGCATCCTCTACTACCCGGGGATCGAGGTGCTGCCGCCGTTCGTGCTGTACGGCACCGACCGGATGCGCGCGGAGGACTACCCGCAGGTCGCCGAGGCCTGGAGGCAGCGTCTGCTGACCCTGGAGTCGACCGAGCCGATCGCGTTCCGGCGGCAGAACTTCGGTGACTACGAGATCCCCTCACTGCACCTGAAGGAGGGACTGGAGCCCGAGGGTCGCACGGGTTTCGGGCTGCACGTGCGCGGCCGCTGACGGGCTCGGGCGTGCGGGGCCGGGGCCGACCCGGCCCCGGCACCCCGTTCGACGGCACAGGGGCCTCCGCCCCCTCGATCGGCTACACCCCCTCCCCGTGCTTCCGCGGCCCGGCGGACCCGGCGGCACCCCGGGTGCCGTCGGGCGCGGCGACGGTCAGGGTGCACCGGCCGTCGGTGCAGGAGCGCCGCAGGCGGCCCTGCGAGACGGTCTGCATCAGTCCGACGGCCCAGCACATCGGGCATCCGCGCAGGGCGACGACGCCGACCGGCAGGAGGATCAGGCTGACCGGCCCGATCAGCGGAACGAGGGCGAACGCGCCGATCAGCGAACCGAATCCGACCACGCCGCGCACCAGGTGCCGGGGCAGGGACCGGCTCGCGTAACCGGTGCCGTCGGTGATTGCGGTCATCGCATCCTCCCGGATGTCAGGTCGGGTGAGGCCTGCAGCGTCTGTCGCAGTGCTGAGCGGGCCCGGTGCAGCCGCGACTTCATCGCCGGAGTGCTCAGGCCGAGCGTCTCGGCGACCGTCCGTCCGCTGAGGCCCTGGATGTCGCGCATGACGAGCAGTCGGCGCTGATCGGCGGGGAGGGCGGCGATCGCCGCCGCCACCCGGCCGGCCTCCAGCCGCTGCAGGACCTCGTCCTCGGCCGACAGCACGGAGCCGTCCCGCGGAGGCACCGGATCGCGCAGCACCGCTCGTGCGTGCCGGAGGCACTCGTTGCGCACGATGCGGAACATCCACGAGGCCAGTGCGCCGGAGGCCCGGAGCGTACCGATCTTGCGGTACAGGATGATCAGTGCCTCCTGGGCCGCGTCCTCGGCGTCCTCGGGCGTGGCGCACAGGGAGTGCGCGAACCGCCGCACGTTCGGGTGCGCGCCCGACACCAGGGCGGTGAGCGAGTCGAGGTCACCGCCCTGTGCCGCGACGATCAGCTGCTCACCCGGCCAGTGGCCGGTCCGGTCAGCCACGTCCGTTCCTCCGCCTGCGCAGCACGAGCATGCAGGTGCACAGCACCAGCAGTGTGGCGACAGCAGCGATCCCGATGATCACGGCGACCTCCCGGTCCTCTCCGACGTTCCTCCGTACGTGCATAAGAGGGGCGCTCCCTGAAAAAGGATTCGGCATCGGCATCGGTCCGGACCGGCCCGTCCCCGGACGGAGGTGTGGACGAAGCCGAGGCCGGCCAGGTGGACGAGCACCGCCGGGAACAGGGCAGGCCACGGTGTCCGGCCGCGGCGCCGCGCCCGTGCGATCCCGAGTCCGGCCAGCAGTACGGCCGCGACCAGCGAGACCCAGGGCGCCGCCAAGACCTCCAGGTAGCCCGTCCCGTCGCAGACGCGCCGGCCCGACACGGGCGAGGATCCGCAGCCGTCGGGGACGAAGAGCATCACGAACGACAACCCCGCAGTCATCGTCGTGCCGCCGAGCAGGAGCAGCCCGGAGACGACGCCGAAGGCGATCTCGGCCGGCCGGCGCGGCACGGGACGGTACACGGGCGGCGGTGGACCGTACGCGGGCGGAACGTTCACGTCATCCCCTCGGGTCGGACGACCGGGCCGGCGCCGGGCACCTGCCCGACGCAACCACCTTGCCCGCCACCCGAACCGCCCTGCATGAGTACACCTGCTCAACCCCGGCGGAGGCCGGCCGTCGCGGGCGGATCGGTACGGACTCCGGCGTCTCCGGTGTCGTGATCCGGCGGACACCGCGCGTGGCGCGCGATGGCGTCGTCACGGTCCGGTGCCCCGCCGATTCCGTGTCGCGGACCGCCCGCAGTGCTGTCACCGCGCCTGCGAACGGCGCGAGTCGGGGAGGGACGTACATGGGCGACACGAACGACGTGGGCGAGGACTGGCTCGATGGCCGCCTGTTACCGCGAGGAGGACGACGCCGAGGGCGCCCTGAAGCCGCTCTTCGAATCGGAGGCGGTCCTCTCCCGACTCGACACACGGCACCCCGGCGTGTTCGCCGCACGGTTCGAAGCGATCGGTGCGGCCCGGGCCGAGCTGCTCCGGCGGTCGGGCCTCGAAGACCTGCCCGGGGCAGGGCCGGGCCCGGGTACTGCAGGGCGGCAGTACCCCGTAGGCGCCGGTCCTGAGGCCGGCGTCCTCCTACGGCGCTTCCCGTCACCGGTCGGCGAGGCAGGGCCTGCCGCAGCGCACCGGCCACGGGCTCCGTCAGGACCGCGCGACCAGCAGGCCCGTCGAGGAGGCCAGCCCGGTGGTCGCGACGTGCCGCAGGCCCGCGGCGGCGAACAGCGCGGTGAACTCCGCCTCGGTCCGCTCCCGGCCGGGGTGCAGCGCCATCATGACGGTGTCCCGCAGCTTGCCGTCGTGCGGTGCGTCGTCCTCCGGCATGATGGCGTCGATGACGATGACCTGGGCATCCGGTGCCATCGCCCGCCGGATGCGGCCGAGCACCGCCACGCACTGCCGGTCGTCCCAGTCGTGCAGGATCATCGACAGGAGGTAGGCGTCCGCGCCGTGCGGCACGCTGTCGAAGAAGTCCCCGCCGACCACGTCGACCCGGTCGGCGACGCCCGCCGCTTCCAGCACCGCCTTCGCGCCCCGGACCACGGCCGGCTGGTCCAGCAGGGTGGCCCGCAGCTCCGGGTAGCGCGGCAGGATCGTGGCAAGCAGGTGGCCCTGCCCGCCGCCGACATCGACCACCTGCGCCACGCCGGTCAGGTCGCAGTTCTCCACGGCCGCGGCGTGGATCCGCCGGGCCATGTCGCCCATCGCGTCGTTGAAGAGTTCGGCCTGCTCCGGGTGGGCGGCCAGGTGTGACCACCAGTCCGTACCGTGCACGTGCGGGAACGCCGGACGGCCCGTGCGCACCGAATACGACAGCGAGTTGATGGCCTGAAGCTTCTCGGGCAGCCCCCAGAACCTGACCCAGTTCCGCACCGACCCGGGCACCTCGGCGCGCAGCGTCTCGGCCAGCGGGGTCAGGGCGAACGTCTCGGGCTCCACCTCCCGAAAGATCTTCTGGGCGGCCAGCGCCCGTAACACCCGGCGCAGTGCCTGCGGGTGCGCCCCGCACCGGCGGGCGAGCTCCGACACCGGCACCGGCCCGTCCGCCAGGAGCTCCGCTATGTCGAACTCGGCTGCCACCACGAGAAGTTGGGCGACGAGGGCGCCGTGCAGCAGATCCATCATCCTCTGCTGCGGGCGCTCGGCCGCGCCCTCGCGGGCGTCCGGAAGGACACGCTCTTCTTGGACCTCACGGTTCTGCACTTGGCTTCTCCTTGGTGTGAACAGCGGCTGCTCGCGCCTCGGGCGCGGCGCATCCGAGTTGTTCGATGACGGATCACACGGGTGGTCACTGGCAGTAACGGTCCGACACCAGGGCGATCACGGGGCCGCCACGGTTGCGGTGCGGTCCCGATGAGCGGTTCCCGGTCCTGCCGCCGCGCCGGTCAGCGCGAGCGGACGCACCCGGCTCGGGCCGGCGGAATCTCCGGACGGTGGCCGCGGGGATGCCTCACCGGATGTGGCGGCGCGGCGAGTGCGGGTGGCGGCCGTGCACCGGTCGTCTCCCGACGTAGGCCTTCCCAGCGTGACCGTCGAACGACCCGCCCGTACTCCCGACTACGCCGAAAGTGGCCCGTCGCAGGCCGCCCGGACCGGGTGGAGCCCCCGTGAACCGCACCCCGCCCGGCCTGCCGCGGCGGCCGCGCTCACACCGTCGGCCGACACGTCGTCAGCCCCACGGTCCAGCCTGGTGGCGGGCCCCGGGCGGCGCCCGTAGCGTCGATCCGGCTGGCCGCCGCAGCGGCCGCCACCCATTCTGCGCACCGTGTCACCGCGCCGGCATCCCCGAGAGCGCGGCAAGAAAGCAGGTCACACAGATGCCCACGCGACGGGTCCATCACCTCGCCGCGGCCACTGCCGCCGCCACCACCCTCACCACCGTCCTGGCCACTCTGGGTGCGGCGCCGTCGGCCCATGCGGCCGGCGGCCTGCACGTGGTCCAGCCGGGCCAGTCGATCCAGCAGGCCGTCGACGCGGCCGGCCCCGGCGACACCGTCCAGCTGCTACCGGGCACCTACCGCGGCAGCGTCCGGATCACCACCGCCGGCCTCACGCTTCGCGGCGCCGGTCCGAACAGCGTCATCACCCCGGGTGACGCCGCCGACGGCACCGCCGGCGACACCGTCTGCGCCGCTGCCGGGCACGGCATCTGCGTCGTCGGCACCGACCGGAACCCGCTCGGCGGTGTCACCGTCGAAGACCTCGCCGTCGCCGGCTTCCGGAAGAACGGCATCGACGCCACCGCGACCGACGGCATGACCGTGCGCGCCGCCCACCTCCGCGGCAACGGCCAGCACGGCATCAGCCAGGAGAAGTCGACCCGGGCCGTGATCGTCGCCAACGAGGCGACCGGCAACGGCCAGTACGGCATCTTCCTCGCCAACATCGTGGACCCCGAGGGCGACAGCAGCGGCGGCGCGATCGACACCGCCGGCACCGTGGTCAGCGGCAACCGGCTCACCGACAACCGGATCGGCGTAGCCGTCCGCCGTCTGCGCAACCTCGACGTCGAACAGAACGACGTCCAGGGCAACTGCGGCGGCGTCTTCGTCGTCGGTGACGAGACGGTGCCCCGGGCGGGCCGGCTGAGCGTCACCCGCAACCGGGTCGTCGCCAACAACAAGTACTGCCCGGCCGCCGGGCGGCTCCCCCACATCCAGGGGACGGGCATCCTCCTCACCGGTGCCGAGGAGGTGTCGGTGACGGGCAACCAGGTCAGCGACAACGTGGGCGACTCACCGATGTCCGGTGGCATCGTGTTCTTCCACAGCCTGGTCGGCGTGGACAACACCCGGAACTCCGTCGTGACCAACCACGCCGTCGGCAACTCCCCCGCCGACCTGGTCGACCGCGAGGGCGACAGCACCAACCTCTTCGACCGCAACCACTGCGCGGTCTCCGAACCCGCCGGCCGCTGCTGACCACCGGCACGTCCCGGCGGTCCGGCCGAGCGGAGGAGCCGCACGCGGGGCAGTGCGTCCTCGACGCCGCCGGTCGCTGCCGGTGGGAAGGGCCGGGGAACGGACCGGAGGACGACCCCGGGGGCAGGTACGCCCCCGGGCCGGGCCGGGCAGGACGTCAGGACGACGTCGGGGCGGACGGCACGGCGGCCTCCCAGACGAACCCGTCCGGGTCGGTGAAGGTGTCGGCGGTGGTGCCGCCGAGTGCGATGCGGTGCGAGCCGGTGCCGTCGGCGGGGACGCCGAGGTCCTTGGCGAGGGCGCGGCGCTTGTACAGAGCCAGCTTCACGGGGCCGGCCCCGCCGGAGGCGAACTCGGCGTACTTGCCGCCGAAGCTCTTGGCCACGGTGAGGCCCCGGCCGACGTAGAACTGCTTGGTGGCCTTCACGTCCTCGACGCCGATCAGCAGGACGAACTCGTCGATCTCGCGGGTGGCGGGGCCGTTGTCCTTCTTCGCCGAGGTCGCGATCTTCCAGATCGTCCCGTCCGGGGCCTGGACGACGCCGCCGTAGCCCCACAGGGACTTCGTGGCGGGCTTCAGCACCGTGGCACCGGCGTCCACGGCGGCGCTGACGAAACCGTCGACGGTGGCGGGCCCGGAGACGGTGAGCGCCAGGGTGAAGCCGCGGAATCCGGTCGAGGGCGCCTCGGACGCCCGGAGGCGGACCAGGGTGTCCACGCCGAAGGCGCTGTAGAAGCGGCGGGCGGCCTCCAGGTCGGTCACCTCGACGGTGACGGTCGCGAGGGCCGTGTCGGTTGCGGGGGAAGTGGTGGTTGCCATGACCATCACGCTAGGGGGTGGGCGGCCGCCGGGGCTTCTCCGATCCTGACCGGTCCTGCGCTGCGGTCGTGCCCCGGCCGGACCGCGCCTGGACACCGGGCGCCCGGCCCGGCGGGGAGACGCCCACCGGCACCGGGGCCTCGTCCGGCCGTCTCAGTCGCGCTCGACGCGCACGCCGCCGACCAGCCCCCAGGCGTCGACCCGGACGGTCGGGCCACCGGGCTCGCTCGGGCCGTCGTCGCTCACCCCGCCGAGGCGGAGGCCGCCGACCTTCACCCGCACGTCGGGGCGGACCCGCAGCCGCACGCCCCCGACCAGGCTCAGCTTGGTGATCCGGATCTCCGCACCGTCCGGGATGTCCACATCGGTCAGGTCGATGTCGGCGCCGCCGACCAGGGACGCGGTCAACGTCCGCTCCTGGATCACCGCACCGCCCAGGCGGTGGCCGCCGATGATGCTGACCCGGAAGTCCGTCCGCCGGGCATCGCGCCCTTCGTTCTTCGTCATGGGCACCACCGTACGGGGCCGCGACGCCCGCTCGGCAGTGCCCCCTGCCCTGCTGACGGCATGACAACCGCCATGCCGTCGGCAGCCGTTGCGGACACGAAGGGTGCGACGGGCGCATCGGCCCGGTTGTCGCGTCGCTGGGGATGGGTAGGGTCCGGTCGTGGAGACGGTCGAGGTCGTTCCGGAGAAGGTGGCCCGGGTTCTGGTGCGTGGCGGCCGGGTGCTGGTGACGCGCGACCGGGGTGTGGATGTCTTCTACTTCCCCGGCGGGAAGCGCCTCGGTGATCGCGAGTCCGATGCCGCGCCCGGCTCCGGTGACCACGACGGTCTGTCCGGCCAGGCCCGAGTCGGTGTCCGCGGCGCTGTCTCCTGTCGGCGTGGTCACAGCTGGTGCCTCCCTGCCGGGGTGTGCACGGGTGTCCTGACCCGGCAGATCCATCAGACCGGAACTCCGGCGGCCCCGCACGGGGGGACACCCCGCGTGGCCACGTTCACGGCTGCTGTCGAAGCCGTCCGATGGCGGCGCCGAGGTCCTTCTCGATGCCGTCGGGCTGCTGCAGGCCGTTCTCCAGCAGACGCCGGACGAACGGCCGGTGTTCCGGGCGCCCGGCCGTGGCGAAGTACGCCCTGAGACCGGGAGCGAATTCGCCGTCCTCGGGCAGGGTGGCCACGTCGACCAGTTCCTTGGTCCCGGTGACGGCCACCTTGTCGAAGGCCGCGATGCGGCGCGCGAACGCGTCGGTGAACTCCTCGATCTCGGCATCCGGGACGAGGCGGTTGACGTAGCCGTACTGGGCGGCCAGGTCGGCGGGTATGTCGTCGCCGCCGAGCAGGATCTCCAGGGCGCGGCCCCGACCGACCAGCCGTCCGAGCCGTGCCATGGGCCCGCCACCGGGGACGGCACCGACACCGACCTCGAACTGGCCGAGGACCGCCGTCTCGGAGGCGAAGCGGATGTCGGTGGCGAGCACGAACTCGCTGCCGGCGCCGCGGGTACGGCCGCGGATCTCCGAGATCGTCGCCGCCGGGAGCCTGCTGAGCCGTACGAAGTTGTCCAGGTACGGGTGCAGGCCGGTCGGTCCGGGAGGCATGCCCGCGACCCGGGCGTTGTCCGCCCTGAAGTCCCAGTGGGCCATGAAGTAACCGGGCGTTTCGCTGCGGAACACGACCACGGTGAGGTGCGGGTCGGTCTCGATGCGCCCGACGAGCGCGCCGAGCTGGTCGAGCGTGTCCGGGTCCATCAGGTTGACCGGGCCGTTGTCGAAGGTCACCCGCCAGTAGGAGGGCGAGACTTCGGCGACGTGGAACTGCTCCGCGGTCATGCCGGCTCCGTTGCTCGTGGTGTGGTCGTCAGGAGACGAACTGCTGCCCGCCGTCGATGTCGTAGGTCCCGCCGGTCAGCGCCGTGTTGACCATGAGGTGG
>NZ_JBFBJY010000100.1:0-22367 GCF_040702125.1 Kitasatospora sp. NPDC085895
GGTCAACAAGGACCCCGAGGCCCCGATCTTCGAGCTCGTCGACTACGGCGTCGTCGGCGACCTGTTCACCGTCCTGCCCCAGCTCACCGCCGAGGTGAAGGCCCGCAAGGGCTGATCCGAGGGCCGGTCGACGCACGGCGCACGAGGGCGCGGCACCCGGGAGACCCGGGGGCCGCGCCCTTCGCCGTACCTGCCTCCCGTCCTCCCGCGCCGGCCTTCGGGTGGCATTCCACCGGCATTCCACCGGGTGTCCCGAGCCGTGGGACGTCCCCGCGTGCCGGCCAGGAAGGGCGCGTAGAGTCCGGACCATGGGACTGCTGACGGCACTTGAGGGCGGACACGGGGACCGGGGCGACGCGGTGGTGGTCGACGGGCGGGCGATGTCGTGGGAGGAACTGCTCGGAGCGGCCGGCGCGGTGGCCGAACGGGTCGCGGGGGCGCCCGCCCTCGCCGTGCTGGCCCGGCCGACCGCCGAGACGGTGGCGGCCGTGGTCGGCGGGCTGCTGGCCGGTGTCCCCGTGGTGCCGCTGCCCCCCGACTCCGGGCCGAAGGAGCGCAGCCACATCCTCCGGGACTCCGGCGCCGCGCTGCTGGCCGTCCCGCCGGGGGAGCAGGCGGAGGACGTCGAGACGGTGCCCGTGGACCTCGGCGCGCGCTCCGGCGCGACCTTCGTCGAGCCCGCAGCGGAGCGGCCCGCCTTCGTCCTCTACACCTCGGGCACCACCGGCGCGCCCAAGGGCGCGGTGCTCCCGCGCTCCGCCGTCGCCGCCGGCCTGGACGGCCTCGCCGACGCCTGGCGCTGGACGGTCGACGACACCCTCGTCCACGGGCTGCCGCTCTTCCACGTGCACGGGCTGGTGCTGGGGGTGCTCGGCGCGCTGCGCACCGGCAGCCGCCTGGTGCACACCGGGCGGCCCACGCCCGGCGCGTACGCCGGCGCGCGCGGCAGCCTCTACTTCGGCGTGCCGACCGTCTGGTCGCGGGTGACGGCGGACGGCACCGCCGCACGGGCGCTGTCCGGCGCCCGGCTGCTCGTCTCGGGCAGCGCGCCGCTGCCCGTCCCGGTCTTCGAACGCCTCGCCGAGCTGACCGGCCACGAGCCGGTCGAACGCTACGGGATGACCGAGTCGCTGATCACCGTCTCCACCCGCGCCGACGGCGAGCGCCGCCCCGGCAGCGTCGGCCTGCCGCTGGACGGGGTGCGCACCCGGCTCGTCGGCGAGGACGGCGGCGAGGTCCCCGCGGACGGCGAGTCCGTCGGCGAGCTGCAGGTCGCCGGGCCGACGCTGTTCGCCGGCTACCTCAACCGCCCCGACGCCGACGCGGAGGCCTGGACGGCCGACGGCTGGTTCCGCACCGGGGACGTCGCGGTGATCGGCCCGGACGGCTTCCACCGGATCGTCGGCCGGGCCTCCGTCGACCTGATCAAGAGCGGCGGGTACCGGATCGGCGCCGGCGAGGTCGAGGCCGCGCTGCGGGACCACCCCGAGGTCGCCGACGCCGCCGTGGTCGGCGTGCCCGACGACGACCTCGGCCAGGCCGTGGTCGCCTACGTGATCCCCGACGGGCCGGTCACCGGCGAGGGCCTCACCGACTTCGTCGCCGCGCGGCTCTCCGTCCACAAGCGCCCGCGGCGGGTCGTGCTGGTGGACGAACTGCCCCGCAACGCCATGGGCAAGGTCCTCAAGAAGCAGCTGCTCGAACGCGGCTGACCGCCCCGCCCGGCATGTGCCCGGTGGCCGGACGCCGACGCTTCCGGGCGCCGCCAGGCATGGGACGGCGGCCCGTACGGGTACCACCGGTGTGGCGCGGGGGCCGCAGCACGGACTCCCGCCGCCCGGTGCGTGGGGCACCGGGGTGGGCCGAGGGCAGGGGATGCTCTGTGATCGTCTGGGTCAATGGCACGTTCGGCGCGGGGAAGACCTCCGCGTGCCGGGAACTCGTGGAGCTCCTGCCGGGAAGCCTCCTCTTCGACCCCGAACTGGTCGGCGCCGGACTCTGCCGGCTGCTGCCCGCCGACCGGCTCGCCCCGGTCGCCGACTACCAGGACCTCCCCTCATGGCGGCGCCTGGTGCCCGAGGTCGCCGCGGCCCTGCTCGCCGAGGTGCCGGGACCGCTGGTCGTCCCCATGACGCTGCTGCGCGAGGACTACCGCGACGAGATCTTCGGGGCGCTCGCCTCCCGCGGGGTCGCCGTCCACCACTTCGTGCTGGACCCTGACGAAACGATCCTGCAGGAACGGATAGCCGCCCGGGACGAGTGCCCCGGCGACCCCGAACGCAGCGAGCGCGTCCGCCGCTGGTGCCTGGACCACCTGCCCGCCTACCGTGCGGCCAGACGGTGGCTCGGCCGTGACGCCCAGCTCGTCGACACCACCGGACTCACCCCCGAGCAGACCGCCCGCAGGCTCGCCCGGCTCGTCGGGGAGGGCACCGCACGCTGCCCGATCGTGCAGAGCGCCGACCCGACCGGCGACACCGTCGCCGCCGCCGTCCTGCTCTTCGACGAACAGGACCGCGTCCTGCTGGTCGACCCCGTCTACAAGCCCGCCTGGGAGTTCCCCGGCGGAGTCGTCGAACGCGGCGAAGCGCCGACCGACGCCGCCCTGCGGGAGACCGCCGAGGAACTCGGCCTGCACCTCGACCCCCACGCACTGCGGCTGCTCGCCGTCGACTGGGAGCCCCGGACCGGCCCCCGCCGCGGCGGCCTGCGGCTCGTCTACGACGGCGGCCGGCTCGGTGCCGAGGCCCGGCAGCAGCTGCGGCTGCAGGCCGACGAACTGCGCAGCTGGCGCTTCGTCACCCTCGACGAGGCAGCAGGACTGTTGCCCGCCGCCCGGCTGCGGCGGCTCGCCGCGGCACTCGACGCGCGCGAGCACGGTGAACTGCGGTACCTGGAGGCGGGGCTGCCCGCCGCGGTCGGAGTCGCCACGGCCGGCTGACCGGGGGGTTGCGGGGCAGGAAGGGGCAGGAAGGGGCAGGAAGGGGGTGGAACGGGAGGTGGCGGGGCGGGCCCGACCGCCTCCCGGTCGACGGGGAGGGCTGCGGACCGACGGTTCCATGATGGCGGGCCGGCGGGGGCGGGAGGGGTGGTACGCGGCTGGCGTGCAGGAGTGCGGGGTGGTGGGGCGGTCCCGGGGTGGGCGCGATTCCGCGGGTCCGCGCCATTCGGGTCGCGCGGTTCTCCCCCGGTCTTCGGCCGGGAGGTGCCCCCACGCGTCCCCCGGGTACGCGGTTCCCGGCCCCTCGCGGGGTGCGTGATCCGCACCCCGGCGGGGAGGATGGGTGGATGCCGTTCACGTTGAGCCATGTTGCAGCGGTCGTGCCGCTGATCGGGCGGGGGGACGGTCGGGTCTGGGTGGCGTCGGGGCTGGCGGCGGGGGCGATGGCGCCCGACGTGCCGTTCTTCGCCGACTCGCTGCTGCCGGGCGTCTACCGGTACGGGGCGCTCACGCACCGCTGGTGGGCCGTGCCGACCGTGGACGCGGGCATCGCGGCGGGGATGGCCGCGGTCTGGCACGGCCTGCTGCGCGGGCCGCTGACCGGCCTGCTGCCGGTGCCGGCGGAGGGGCCGCTGCCGCGCGGTGCCGCCGGGGCCGGGGCGTTCGTGCTGTCGGCGGCGGTCGGTGCGGCGAGCCACGTGGTCTGGGACTCGTTCACCCATCCCGGGCGGGCCGGGGTGCGGGCGTTCCCGGTGCTGGAACGGCCGGTGGCGGCCGGGCTGCCGCTCTGCACGGTGCTGCAGTACGGGACGTCGCTGCTGGGTCTGGCCGTGCTGCGGGCCCGGGTGCGCCGGGCGGCGCCGCCGCAGGCGCCGCAGCGGCGACCGGCCGCGGTGGCGGGTCTGGTGGCGGCCACGGCAGCCGGCGCGGTGCACCGGCTGGCGCGGCGGCAGCGGTCGGTCGTCCCGGAGTTCTGCTTCGGCGCGGGCGCCGGTCTGGCGGTCGGGTCGACGGTGTACGCGGCGCTGGTTGCGGCCCGCGGCCGGGTGCCGTCCGGTGGGACGGCACCCGGGGCGGGACGGCGGTGCGTCAGGCCGAGCGCAGCCGGGCGTAGGCGCGCAGGAACAGCGCCTCGGTGAGGGCCATCCGCTCCAGCTCCTCGGGGTCGACGCTCTCGTTGACCGCGTGGATCTGGGTGGTCGGCTCCTCGACGCCGATCAGGATGATCTCGGCCTGCGGGTAGAGGGTGCGCAGGGTGTTGCAGAGCGGGATCGAGCCGCCCTCGCCGGAGCTGACCATCGGGCGGCCGAACGCCTCCTGCATGGCCTCGCCCATCGCCTCGTAGGCCGGCCCGGTGGTGTCGGCGCTGAACGCCTCGCCGCCGCTGAGCAGGGTGACGGTGGCCTGCGCGCCCCACGGCACCGCCGCCTCCAGATGGGCGACGAGCGCCTGCTGGGCGGCCTTGAGCTCGGTGCCCGGCGGGATCCGCAGGCTGACCAGGGCCTTGGCGGCGGCCTGGACGGAGGAGGTGGCGCCGATCACCGGCGGCGCGTCGATGCCGAGGACGGTGACCGAGGGGCGGGCCCACAGCCGGTCGGCGACCGTGCCGGTGCCGGTCAGCCCGACGCCGTCCAGGACCTTCGCGTCGGCCCGGAACTGCTGCTCGTCGTACTGCACGCCCGGCCAGACCTGGTCGGCCGTCAGGCCGGCCACGGCGACGTCGCCGTGCTCGTCGTGCAGGGTGCCGAGCAGCCTCACCATGGCCTGCAGGGCGTCCGGGGCGGCGCCGCCGAACGCACCGGAGTGCAGGTTGCCGCCGAGGGTGGTGAGGGCGACCTCGACCACCGTCATGCCGCGCAGGCTGGCGGTGACGGTGGGCAGGCCGGGGGCGAAGTTTCCGGTGTCGCCGATGACGATCACGTCGGCGGCGAGCAGCTCCGGGTGCGCCTCGGCGTAGCGCTCCAGGCCGCCGGTCCCCTGCTCCTCGGAGCCCTCCACGATCACCTTCAGGGCGACCGGCAGACCGCCGTCGACCTCGCGGAGCGCCCGCAGCGCGGTGAGGTGCATGAGGATGTTGCCCTTGCAGTCGGCTGCGCCGCGGCCGTACCAGCGGCCGTCACGCTCCGTCAGCTCGAAGGGCGGGCTCTGCCAGGCGCTCTCGTCGAGCGGCGGCTGGACGTCGTAGTGCGAGTACAGCAGCACGGTCGGGGCGCCGGCCGGGCCGGGCAGCTCGGCGTAGACGGACCGCGTGCCGTCGGGGGTGTCCAGCAGCCGCACGCCGGTGAGTCCCTCGGCGGCGAGCGCGTCGGCGACCCAGCGGGCGGCCTTCTCGCACTCCTCGACCGGGAACTGCCGGGGGTCGGCGACGGAGGGGAAGGCGACCAGCTCGGCCAGGTCGGCCTTGGCGCGCGGCATCAGGGATCGGACGGCCGCCGCCAGGTGCTGCTGGGTCATCAGGTGTCTCCTGTTGACGAGGTGCGGGTGATTTGTCCGATCATAGGTCGACGCCTCGTCGTGGTCCGCGTCATCCCTGGTCGCGGCGGTGGCGGACGGGTCTAGGATGCGATCGTGACTGACACCGGTAGCTCCCTCGACCCGCACTCCGACGAGCACGAGGCCGTCGAGGCCGTTCCCGCGGCCTCCGGCCGGACCACCGTGGACCCGGAGGCCACCGGGCCCGACCCGCTCGGCGGCGTCTGGGACGTGGTCGTGGTCGGAGCCGGCCCGGCCGGCTCCTCGGCCGCGTACGCCGCCGCCGCCCAGGGCCGCCGCGTGCTGCTCCTCGACAAGGCGGAGCACCCCCGCTACAAGACCTGCGGCGGCGGCATCATCGGCCCCTCCCGGGACACCCTCCCGCCGGACTTCAAGCTGCCGCTGCAGGACCGCATCCACGCCGTCACCTTCGCGCTCGGCGGCCGCTTCACCCGGACCCGCCGCTCCAAGCGGATGCTGTTCGGCCTGGTCAACCGGGACGAGTTCGACCTGCGCCTGGTGCAGGCCGCCGAGCAGGCCGGCGCGGTGCTGGTCACCGGCGTGACCGCGACCGGCGTCGAGCAGGACGGCGACGGCCGCACGGTGTTCGTCACCACCGCCGACGGCCGCCGGATCGAGGCCCGCGCGGTGGTCGGCGCCGACGGCTCGGCCAGCCGGATCGGCCGCCACGTCGGCGTCTCCTTCGACCAGATCGACCTCGGCCTGGAGGCGGAGATCCCGGTGCCGGAGGAGGTCTCCCGGGCCTGGGCCGGCCGGATCCACCTCGACTGGGGCCCGCTGCCCGGCTCGTACGGCTGGGTGTTCCCGAAGACCGACTCGGGCACGCTGACCGTCGGCGTCATCTCGGCGCGCGGCGACGGCGAGCGCACCAAGCAGTACCTCGCCGACTACATCCGGCAGTTGGGCCTGTCCGGCTTCGAACCGAGCATCGAGTCCGGCCACCTGACGCGCTGCCGCGCCGAGGACTCGCCGCTCTCCCGCGGGCGGGTGCTGGTGGCCGGCGACGCCGCCGGCCTGCTGGAGCCGTGGACCCGCGAGGGCATCTCCTACGCCCTGCGGTCGGGCCGGCTGGCCGGCGAGTGGGCGGTGAAGGTCGCCGAGGCCGACGGCAACGCGGACGTGCGGCGGCAGGCGCTCAACTACGCCTTCGCGATCAAGGCGGGGCTGGGCGTGGAGATGCGGGCCGGCAAGGTCATGCTCGGGGCCTTCGAGCGGCGTCCGCACCTGTTCCACGCGGCGGTCTGCCTGGTGAACCCCGCGTGGCGGGCCTTCGCCCGGACCACGCAGGGGCACACGACGTTCGCGCAGGTGATGCGGGAGCACCGCGCCGCGCGGAAGCTGGCGTCGGTCGCCGGGCGGTAGAGCCCTTCGGGAGCGTGGAAAGGAGCGCGGGGACCTGCGCGACGGACTCGGGCGGGCCTGAATTCGTACGGCGGCCCACTCCCGGACCGCGCAGTTCTCCCCCAGCCTTCGGCCGGGAGGTGCCCCCACGCGCCCTGGGTCGGTGGCCGGGCTACTGCTTGAGGCCGGTGTCGACGGCGGTGATCAGGGTGCCGGACGGGGTGTCGCCGGACATCTCCCAGATCATCGTGCCGAGCAGGCCCTTGGACTTCAGCCAGGCGGTCTTCTTGGCGATCGACCAGGGGTCGTCGAAGGTCCACCACTGGCCGCCGGCGCCGGTGTAGCCGTAGGTGGAGACGGACTGCTCGTCGTGGCGGACCGTCAGGTCGGGCACGCTGGTGAGCAGGTTGTCGTACCCGCGGGTGCCGGCCTCCTCGGCGAACTGGCCGGGAGCCGCGCCGCCCGCGGCCTGCCACTCGCCGTTGGCCCCGCCGTCGGTGACGTTCTGCCAGCCGCGGCCGTAGAAGGGCAGGCCGATGGTCAGCTTGCGCGGGTTGACCCCGGCGTCCAGGTAGGTCTGCACGGCCGACTCCACCGAGAAGTGGAAGCCGTACGGGTCCTGGGTGTCGGTGTGGAGGTTGGCCTGGTGGCCGGTGCGGTTCGGCTCCCAGGAGTTGTCGCTGCCGGCGCCGTGGAAGTCGTAGCCCTGGACGTTGGCGATGTCGAGGGACTGGAAGATCTTCGACAGGTCCCAGCCCTGGGCGATCTTGGCAGGGTCGGCCGGGGTGAAGGCGGTGAGCAGCCGGTGCGGGCCGCCGAGGGCGTCCAGCTGGGTGCGGAACTCGGCGAGCAGCGCGGTCAGGTCGGCCTTGTCGTTCGCCGACCAGTGGTTGCCGGGGTGGCCGTCGGGGGAGCCGGGCCACTCCCAGTCGAGGTCGATGCCGTCGAAGATCCCGGCGGCGGTGCCGGGGCCGCCGGCGCCGTTGTAGAGCGGCAGGTTGCCCTTGATCCAGACGTCGATGCAGGAGGAGACGAGCTTCTTGCGGGAGGCGTCGGTGGCGGCGGCGTCGGAGAAGTGCTTGGAGTAGGTCCAGCCGCCGAGCGAGACGACGACCTTGAGGTTCGGGTACTTGGCCTTGAGCTTCTTCAGCTGGTTGAGGTTGCCGCGCAGCGGGGCCCAGCCGTCGT
Source organism: Kitasatospora sp. NPDC085895 (assembly GCF_040702125.1). NCBI lineage: Bacteria > Bacillati > Actinomycetota > Actinomycetes > Kitasatosporales > Streptomycetaceae > Kitasatospora > Kitasatospora sp. NPDC085895. The sequence continues at coordinate 7,964 of NZ_JBFBJY010000100.1, forward strand.
CGGCGACCCCGTCGACGGACTGCGCCGCGCTGAACGGGCGGGAGTAGTCGGCGTCCGCGTCGCCGGCGCCGGTGCCCTGGTCCGGGTCCTGCGGGTCGGCGGTGGTGCCCTTGGTGACGCCGGCCAGGCAGGTCAGGTTGACCGGATCGATGTTCTCGAAGGCGTAGTTGATCACATCGAGCTTGGCGGCGCTGCCCGAGGTGTCGAGGTTCTTCACGAAGTACTGCCGGCCGTAGATGCCCCACTGGGTGAAGTAGCCGACCCGGGCGTACTTGCCGGGGCCGACCAGGTCGGCTGTGGTGACGCTCAGCGCCGGGGTGGCCGGGGAGGCGTTGTCGGCGGCGTCCCGGGCGCGGACGGTGAAGCCGTACGCGGTGGCGGGGGAGAGGCCGGTGACGGTGGCGGTGGTGCCGGTGACGGTCTGCACGAGCACGCCGTCGCGGTAGACGTCGTAGGCGGCGACCCGCTGGTTGTCGGTGGCCGCCGTCCAGGCCAGTGCGACGCTGCTGGAGGTGACGGCGGTGGCGCGCAGGGCGGTCGGCGCGGTGGGCGGCACGGTGTCGCTCGCCGGGTCGACCGTCCGGGCGGTCACCGCGGGGCTGAGCGGGCCGGCGTTGCCGCGGCTGTCCTTGGCGCGCACGGTGAGCGTGTACGCGGTCGCCGGGGTGAGGCCGGTCAGGGTGGCCGAGGTGGTGGTGGAGGTGCCGAGCACGGTCGAGCCGTTCAGCACCTCGTAGGAGGCGACCGGGAAGTCCCCGGCGCCGGCGGCGGGCCAGCTCAGGGCGACGGTGTGCGCGGTGGTGTCGGTGACCTGCGGGGTGCCGGGCGCGCCCGGCGGTACGTCGGCGGTGCCGTCGCACTTGTCGCCGTTGATCCGGCAGCCGGTGGGGGTGCCGATCGGGCCGTTGGCGACGAACCAGAAGCTGTACGGCTCGGTGCTGGCGTGCGGCTGGACGGTGCCGTTGTAGTAGGCGTTGACGGCGGTGACGTGCCGGCCGGTGACGGTGGCCTGGCCGTTGTAGCTGCTGGAGATCGTCACCCCGGCGGGCAGGTCGAACTCCAGGGTCCAGCCGGTGACGGCGGTGGCGTTGTCGTTGCGGACGACGAAGGTGCCCTTCCACCAGGAGCCGTTGTCGGCCGTGGTGAAGCTTGCGGTGAGGCGGCCGGCGGCGTGCGCCGGGACCGCGGCGAGCAGGGCGAGCGGCAGTGCGAGCACGGCGAGCAGGGCGGTGGTACGGGCCCTGGCGCGCCGTGGCGGCCGGTCGTGCATGGTGGTCTCCCTGTCTGGTGTGGGGGTGCCGTACAGGGGTGCCGGGAAGCCGTCGACGACTGTAGGTGGTATGGACCAATCGGGTCAACAGGGCCGTCGTGCCGTTGAGTTGACGACCCGTCGGACGGGCTACCTGAGCAGCTCGTCGGCGAGCGGGCTGCGCGCGTACAGCACCACCCGGCCGTGCCGGGCCCGGCTGACCAGACGGGTGTCGGCGAGCACGGCCAGGTGCTGGCTGACCGCGCCCGGGGTGACGCCGAGCCGCCGGGCCAGCTCGGTGGTGCTGGTCGGCTCGTCCAGCATGGTCAGCAGCCGCGCCTTGGGCACCCCCACCAGCTGCTCCAGGGCCCGCCGGGTGGGCGGCGGCACCGCCGGGCCGGCCATCGTCCGCTGCCCACGGGCCGGGTAGTTGATCACCGGTGGGTGCTCGTCGCTGATGCTGGTGATCGCGCCGCGGGCGAAGAACGTCGGGGTGAAGACCAGGCCGCGGCCGCCCACCGTGATGTCGGTGTCGCCGTCGCCCCAGTCGCGGCGGATCGTCAGCACGCCGTCCTGCCACAGCAGCCGCGGGTCCAGGTCCTCGAACAGCGCCGCCGCGCCGCGCTCCGCCAGCACCCGGGAGCGGTGCACGATGTCCGCGTGCAGCACCGACCGGGCGCGCGGCCACCACTGCGGGGCCAGGCAGTGCGTCCAGTACGCCTCCAGCGCGTCCGCGATCGAGGCGATCAGCCCGGCCGGATCGGCCAGCCCGTCCGCCAGCGGCGGCGGCAGCCGCCGGTCGTGCGGCAGGAAGGCCCGCTCCAGCTCGCCCCGCAGGAGCTCCGGCGCGAGCGCCCGGACGACGGCCAGCTCGGCCGGGAACTCGGGGAAGGGCGTGCTCGGCCGAGGGGTCAGGAAGTCCGGCACGTAGCGGTTGGTCGCGACCAGCGAGCGGAGCAGCGGCGCGCAGGCCAGCTGCTCGAACACCGGCCGGATCCCCTCGAAGACCGGCGTCTGGTGGACGTACGCGCCCGGGTGCGTCCACATCCGCAGGCTGAGCACCGTCTCCTGCAGCGGTGAACAGGCGAAGGAGGCCGCTGCGAGGTCCTCCAGGTCGAGCCGGAAACGGTGCACGTGATCCCCCATTCGTCAGCCCCGGGCTAAATCAATACCGGTGACTGATCCGCATGCGGTGCGATGATGCCATGACCACGACCTCCACGGGGGCGCCCGCGGCGTCCCGGGCATCCTCACGCCTGCTGCACCCCGATCCGACGGTCCGCAGACTCGCCGCCATCACCCTGGTGAACACGCTCGGCAACGGCCTCTTCATGACCCTGGGCGCGCTGTACTTCACCAGGATGCTCGGCCTGCCCGCCGCGCAGGTCGGCATCGGCCTCACCGCGGCGGGCCTGTGCGGCGTCCTGATCGGCGTCCCGGCCGGCCGCGCCGCCGACCGCTGGGGGACCAAGCCCGTTCTGCTCGCCCTGGTCGGCGCCGAGGCCGTCGGCACCGCCTGCTACCCGCTGGTGTCCGGCTTCACCGCCTTCGTGCTGCTCGCCTGCGCCGTCACCGCCACCGACCGCGGCACCGCGACCGTCCGCAACGCCCTCTACGCCGAGGTGCTGCCGCCCGACCGGCGGGTCGCCGGCCGCGCCTACCTCCGCGTCGTCACCAACGTCGGCATCGGCGTCGGCACCGGGATCGCCGCCCTCGTCCTCGTCGCCGACACCCGCGGCGCCTACACCGCCGCGATCCTCGCCGACGTCGCCACCTTCGCCGCGGTCTTCGCGATGTACGCCCTGCTGCCCACCCCGCAGGCCGGGCCGCGCGGCACCGCGGACGAGAGCGCACCGCGGACCGGCTCCGCCCTGCGCAACCTGCCCTACCTCGTGGTCGCCGGGCTCGCCGGCGTCCTCGGCCTGCAGTTCGCCATGATCGAGGTCGGCGTGCCGCTGTGGATCGTCGACCGCACCGAGGCACCGCGGGTCCTCGTCGCCTGCACGCTCGTCGTCAACACGATCCTCGTCGTCGCCCTCCAGGTGCGGGCCACCCGCGGCACCGAGGAACCGACCGCCGCAGCCCGGATCTTCCGCCGCGGCGGCGTGCTCGTCGCGCTCTCCTGCGCCGCCTTCGCCCTCGCCGGCGGGCTGCCCGCGTGGGCCGCGGTGCTGGTGCTGCTCGCCGGTGCCTCGCTGCAGGCCCTCGGCGAGGTGCTCGGCCAGGCCGCCGGCTGGGCCCTCGGCTACGACCTCGCGGAGGAGGGCGCGCACGGCGAGTACCAGGGCGTCTTCAACACCGGGTTCTCCGCGGCGATGATGCTCGGCCCCGTCCTGATCACCACCGCCGTCATCGGCCACGGCACCCTCGGCTGGGCGGCCCTGGCCGGGCTCTTCGCCGCGGCCAGTGCCGCGATGGTGCCGGCGGTGGGGTGGGCGCTGCGGCGCAAGGCAGCGACGGCGGCCTGAGGCGCGGGTGCACCTTCAAGAAGGGGGCACCGACAGGGGCGCGGGGAACTGCGCGAAATCGAAAGGGCATCACCGTCGGTCGGGTACGGCCGGGAGTCGCACGTGCAGCTCCGTGCCCCGGGCGCGGGTCTGTGCCTTCCGACTCGCGCAGTTCCCCGCGCCCCTGCGGGTTCGCCCTAGCGGACGACTTCCGGGACCGGGCGGGTGTAGGGGCGGTCGGTGGGGGTGACGGCGGTGGTGGGGCCGGCGGCGCGGAGGACGACGTCGAGGACGTGCTCCGGGTCGCAGGCGTAGCCGCCGCTCGCCCAGGTCGGGTTGGCCTCGACGACGGCCCAGGTGCCGTCGTCGAGGCGGCCGACGTCGACCACGGCGGCGCTCGGCAGACCGCCGGCGGCCAGGGCGTCGGCGGCGAAGGCGAGCACCGCGGGGTCGACTTCCGGGGAGACGGCCAGGCCTCCGTCGACGGCGTACCGGCTCGCCGTCCGCACCGCGCCGTCCAGCACGAAGAGCCGGTACTCCTCGGCGAACGCGACCACGTCGCTGATCTGCACGAGGGTGTCGTCGTCGAGGGCGTCCGGGCCGGGCAGCCCGCTGCCGTCCGGGTAGATCCGGGCCGGGAAGAGCTTGTCGACCGGGGGCTTGAGGAAGGCCGGGCGGCGCAGCCGCCGCGCCTCGGCGAGCGTGGTGCACTCCACCCGGCGGCCGAGCAGTTCGGCGGGCAGCGTGGCCAGCCAGTCGGCCGGCGGCTCCAGCGGGGCGACGCCGAGGGCTCCGGCGGCCACGTCGGCGAACAGCGGACCGCCGTACAGGTGCGCGGGCCGCAGACCGGCGAGCTCCTCCGGGACCTCCCAGCGGACGGCGGTGTGCGCCAGCAGACCGCGGCGGCGGGCGCTGGTGAGCAGCTGCAGACCGGTGTCGTTGATCCGGGGAGCGAGCAGGAGGAGCGTCATGGGGACTCATGCTGGCCCGGCCGCACCCGCCGCGGCCAGCGGATTTCCCGGGTCGTACTGGCCGACCGGACGGTCGGCGTGCCAGAGTCCTCCCGAGCGCGTCCGACCCACCCTCAGCCGGAAAGCAGGCCATCCACGATGACCAGCGAGAGCCCTCTCGTCCGCATCACCACCGCCGATGCGGTGACGACCCTCGAACTCGACTCCCCCCACAACCGCAACGCCCTCTCCACCCGTCTGATGGCGGAGCTGGCGAAGGGCCTGACCGAGGCCGCGGCCGACCCGGCCGTCCGGGCGGTGGTGCTCGGCCACACCGGCAAGGTGTTCTGTGCCGGCGCCGACCTCTCCGAGGCCACCGGCAGCGACCCGACGGTGGGCCCGCGCGGACTGGTGGACATCCAGCGGGCGATCGTCGACTGCCCCAAGCCGGTGATCGCCGTGATCGACGGCCACGCCCGCGCGGGCGGCCTCGGCCTGCTCGGCGCGGCGGACATCGCGATCGCCGGCCCGGCGTCGACCTTCGCCTTCACCGAGGTGCGGCTCGGCCTGGCGCCCGCGGTGATCTCGCTGCCGCTGCGCCCCAAGCTGGACCCGCGGGCCGCCTCCCGCTACTACCTGACCGGCGAGACCTTCGGCCCGGCCGAGGCCGCCCGGATCGGCCTGATCACCGAGGCCGCCGACGACGTCGCGGGTGCGCTGAAGGTGCTGCTGGACGCCGTCCGGCAGGGCTCGCCGCAGGGTCTCGCCGAGTCGAAGCGGCTGGCGAACGCGGCCGTGGTGGACTCCTTCGAGCGGGACGCCGACGAGCGGGTCGCGCAGTCCGCGCGGCTGTTCGGCTCGGAGGAGGCGCAGCAGGGCATGCGGGCGTTCCTGGAGCGCCGCCCGGCCCCCTGGGCGCAGTAGCCGGCAGGGGCCGGTGCGGGGCCGGCCGTCAGCTCCAGTTGACGGCTGCGCCCGTCCGCCACAGGTCCAGCAGCGAGGCGTCGCCGGAGACGGCCGCGGCGTCGGCCCCGAGGCGGTTCCACAGCAGCAGGTAGAGGTCGTGCGCGGGGCCGCTGACGGTGCAGTCGGCGGGCCCGGCGCCCGGCTGCGCCTGCGGGGGCTCCTGACCGATCGTCACCAGCCAGCTCTCCGGCCGGTCGGTGGCCCGGACGGCCAGGGTGCGCGGCTCTTCGCTGCGCAGCCGGGACTTCGGCCGGGGCAGGAAGCCGGTCAGCAGTTCGGCCAGGCCGTCGGCGGCGACGGCCGGGGCGACCGGGCTCGCGGCGGTGCCGGCGGCGGACTCCGCGTCGACCCGGTGCACGGTGGTCTCGTGCAGCTGGCGGCGGGCCCAGAAGGCGAGCGGGGAGGGCGCCGGCAGGAAGCTCCAGCACTCCAGGTCGGCGGGGGCGGACCGCAGGACGGTCACCAGGTCGGCGTGCCCGGTGCGGAACCACTCCACCAGGTCGGCGTCGGCGGGCGCCGGACCCCAGGCCGCCTCCTGCCCGGCCGCGTCCAGCGGCCGGGCCAGCCCGCCCTTGACGTGCGCGGCGGCCCAGCGGTGCACCTGACCGGTGTGCAGCACCAGGTCGCGCAACCGCCAGTCGGGACAGGTCGGCACGGGTGCGTCCAGCGGCGTCGCGGCGGCGGCGTCGGCCAGCAACGCACCCTCGTGGTGCAGGACGTCGACGAGTTCGGGAATCTCCATGGCGCGAGTCTGCCAGGCCCGGCGCCGGCCGGTGTGATGTTGATCGCCCGGCGCCTCGCCGGGGGCGCCCGCCCGCTACGGTGATCGCATGCCGACCGCCCGTACCCTCCTCGCCGCCGCCCGCATCCGGGGCCGCCGCGCCGCCGGCCACGTCGTGCACCGGGCGTGGAAGTGGGTGCAGGAGACCGGGGCGGTCACCAACCGGACCGCGGGCCCGTACCGGTTCGGCGAGCTCGGCGACGGCACCAAGCTGGCCTTCCCGCTCGGCGCGGTCTTCAACGAGCAGTGGATCACCATCGGGCCGTTCTCGATCATCGGCGAGCGGGTCACCATCTCCGCCGGCTTCCTGCCCGGCCTGGACCTCGGCCCCGAACCGATCGTCAGGATCGGCGGCGGCTGCGTCATCGGCCGCGGCAGCCACATCGTCGGCCACCAGTCGATCGTCCTCGGCGACGACGTGTGGACCGGCCCGAACGTCTACATCACCGACCAGGCGCACGAGTACCGCGACACCGACCTGCCGATCGGCAAGCAGTGGCCGCGCAACGAGCCGGTGGAGATCGGCGCCGGCTCGTGGATCGGCACCGGCGCGGTGATCCTGCCCGGCTCCCGGATCGGCCGCAACGTCGTGGTCGCCGCCGGGTCGGTCGTCCGCGGCGACGTCCCCGACCACAGCGTGGTCGCCGGCGCGCCCGCCAAGGTCGTCCGCAGCTGGTCCGCCGACGAGGGCTGGCAGCCGCCGCTGCGCCACGACGCGCCGCAGCCGATCCCGGACGGCGTCACCGCCGAGCAGCTGCGCGCCCTGGTCGGCTGGGACCTGCGGATCCCCGGCCAGGCCGGGCCCGCCGACGAGAGCACCGCCCGCGCCGCCGACTGACCCGGCCCGGCCGGCGGCCGCCCGTGTTCAGGGGCTGACCGCGAGGACCAGGTAGGCCGCCAGCACCGCCAGGTGCACGGCGCCCTGCAGCGGCGTCGCCCGGCGCGGGATCACGGTGAGGGTGCCGACCGCGACGGTCAGCGCCAGCAGCACCATGTGCGAGGCGCCGAGGCCGAGGATCAGCGGACCGCTGAGCCAGAGCGAGGCGACCGCCACCGCCGGCACGGTCAGCCCGATGGAGGCCAGCGAGGAGCCGAGCGCCAGGTTGAGACTGGTCTGCACCCGGTTGCCCGCCGCGGCACGCAGCGCGGCGATCGTCTCCGGCAGCAGCACCAGCAGCGCGATCACCACGCCGACCACCGAGGCCGGCAGGCCCGCGTCGGCGACCGCCGACTCGATGGTGGGGGAGACCCCCTTGGCCAGGCCGACCACCGAGACCAGCGCGACCGCGAGCATGCCGAGGCTGGCCCAGGCGGACCGGCGGCTCGGCAGGTCGCCGTGGTCGTCCTCGTCCAGCAGCTCGCCCTCGGCGCCGACCGGCAGGAAGTACTCGCGGTGGCGCAGCGTCTGGGTGGTGACGAACAGTCCGTACAGGCCGAGCGAGGCGATCCCGGCGAAGGTCAGCTGCGCGGTGTTGAACTGCGGGCCGGGCGTGCTGGTGGTGAAGGTCGGCAGCACCAGGCTGAGGGTGGCGAGCGTGGCGATGGTGGCGAACGCGGCGCCGGTGCCCTCCGCGTTGAAGACCGCGACCCGGTGCTTCAGCGCCGTCAGCAGGATCGACAGGCCCAGCACCCCGTTGCAGGTGATCATGACGGCGGCGAAGACGGTGTCCCGGGCGAGGGTGGCGTTCTTGACCGGGGCGTCCACCATCAGCGTCACGATCAGCGCCACCTCGATCACGGTCACCGCGACGGCCAGCACCAGCGAGCCGAACGGCTCGCCCACCCGGTGGGCGATCACCTCGGCGTGGTGCACGGCGGCCAGCACCGCCCCGGCCAGGAACAGCGCCACCACCGCGACCACCGGGCCGGGCAACGACCGCCCCCAGGTCAGGACCAGCATCACCAGCGCCAGCACCGGCACCGCGACGGTCCACTGGACGAGGCCCCGGCGGATCAGGTCGATCATCCGTCGAGCTTCCCATCCCGGCCGGGCACCGCCCGGGCAGCGCCGCCGGGGTGTCGGGAGTTCGCCTCGGCGGAGGAGGCGTCAGGTCCCGGCCCGGACGGCCTCCCAGGCGTCCGCCACCAGCCGGTCGAGCGCCGACCGCTCGGCCCGCCAGCCGAGCTCCCGCCCGATCCGGCCGCAGTCCGACACCAGCCGCGGCGACTCCGGCAGCGCGGGCCGCCGCACCACCGGCACCGGACGGCCGGTCAGCCGCTCCACCGCCGCGACGACCTCCCGCATGCTCGCCGGCGTCGCCCCCACGTTGTAGACCCGGCAGCCGCCGTGCGCCGCCGCCACCTCCCGCGCCCCGAGCGCCCGCAGGTACGCCTCGGCGACGTCGTCCACGTGCACGAAGTCCCGCACCACGCCGCCGTCGCCGTTCAGCTCCAGCGACGGATGCCGCCCGGCGGCCACCGCAAGCGCCCGCGGCAGGATCCGGGCCTCGTCCACGTCCCCGGCCCCGGCCGCGTTGAAGCAGCGCAGCACCACCGCCAGGACCTCGCCCGCCGTGGCACGGTCCGCCAGCGCCCGCTCGGCCGCCAGCTTGGACTCGCCGTACGGGCTGCCCGGCGCCGGCTCCACCGACTCGTCGATCGGCTGCCGCTCCGGCGCGCCGTACACCGCCGCCGTCGAACCGAGCACCACCAGGGGCCGGGCGCCGCTGCCGCCGGGCCGTCCGCGCAGGGCGTCCAACAGGGCGACCGTGCCACCGAGGTTGACCTCGTGGTGCGCCCGCGGGCGCACCACCGACTCCCGGCCGCGGGTCAGCGCCGCCAGGTGGCAGACCGCGTCGACCCCGGCCACCGCGGGCGCCAGCGCCGCCGCGTCCCGCACGTCGGCGCGGTGCACCTCCGCGACCGGCAGCCCGCCGGCGTCCGTGCGGCTGCTGCTCAGCGCCCGCACTTCGTGCCCGGCCGCGGCGAGCCGACTCACCACCGCCCGCCCGACGAACCCGAACGCCCCCGTCACCAGGACCTTCACGACCACTCCCCGCGCAGGTGAAAACCGATTGCCGCCCCGCCCGCCATGCTGCCACGCTCACCGTTATGACGATCCGAAAGGCCGGCCCCGCGACGTCCCGGTGACCGCGATGGCCCCCATGATCCCCCCGCACGTCGCCCGACTGCCCCGCCCCGAACGCGCCGCCGCCCTGGCGGGCCACGGCCGGGCCCTGACCGCCGACCGGTACCTGCGGCTGCACTCCGCACTGGACGCCGGCGACCACGACGACCGGCACACCGCGCTCTTCCTCGCCGTCGTCCGTCGCGACCTCGACCGGGTCACCGCGGCCCTCTCCGACCCGCTGCTCGCCCACCGCGCGCTCGCCGCCGCCGGACGCCTCCCCGTCCCCGACGAGGCGCTCGCCGACCTCGCCCGCAGCGCACCCCGCGAGCTGAGGCACGACCTTTACCGGCTGCTGCGCCGCTCCCGGCGGCACGCCCTCGCCGAACGGCTGCTCCCGGAGGTCCGCGACCGCCACGACACCCGCGAGGCCGCCCGGCTGCTGCCCGCCTGCACCCCCGCCGCCGTCGACCACTGGCTGCCACGGCTCGCGGTGCCCGACGGCGTGCTGCAGTCGCTCGCCCGCACCGCACCGCTGGCCGTCGCCCGCCTGCTCACCGCGGCGGCCGAGCCCGACCGGCCCGGCCCGCAGCTCCCGCACCGGCTGCGCGAACGCCTCGCCTCCGTCGCCGCCCGCGACCGGGCCGCCGCAGAGCACCTGCTCGCCACCGCCCCCGACGTGCTGCCGCCCGACGCCGTGCTGAGGCTGCTCGACCGGCCCGGCCCGGTGCTCGCCGCGATCCGCTCCGGCGCCGTCACCTGCCTGCGGCCGCCCGCCGGCCCCCTGCCCGCCGCGGCCGAACGGGCCGCCCGCGCCCTGCCGCCCGAGGACCTGCGCACCCTCGCCGACACCTGCCGCCCCCGGCCCGTCCGGGGGATCTTCCACCGGGACGCCTGGGGCCCCGAGCCCTACCTGCTGCTGCTCGACCCCGCCACCCGCCTCGGCGTCGCCCGCGAACGCCTCGCCGCCCGGCCGAACACCCGGCGCCCCGACCTCACCACCCTGCTCAGCCTCGACCCGTCCGAGCGGGCCGACCTCCTCGCCCCCGCCCTGGCCCGCACCACCGACAGCCCGTACCTGCAGGCCGGCCTGCTCGCGCTGCTGCCCTTCGACCGCGCCGAGGAAGGCCTCACCGCCCTGGCCGGCCACCACCGGCACACCACCCGGACGATGGGCCGCACCGGCCTGCTGCGCTCCGCCGCCCAGCAGGACCCGCAGACCTGGGCCCGCGTCCTGCACGGTCTCGAACGCGCCTGGCACGACCACCCCGAGGCCCGCGAACCGGTGCTCGCCGAGGCCGCCCGCACCCCCGAACACCTGCTGGCCGCCACCCCCGAACAGGTCCTGCGGGACGCCGTCCTCACCACCGCCCAGGCCCGCGACAGCACCCCCGGATGCCTGCGCGCCGCCGACACCTGGCTCCGCCGCACCCTGCGCCGGGCCGGTACCGACGGCGACACCGGGCGGGCCGCCGCCCTCCTCGTCCTCGCCGTCCACCTGCACGAACACCCCCGCTGGACGGCACCCGCCGAACCGCTCGGCCTCTCCCGGGCCCGGGCCGGTGCCGTCTGGACCCGGCTGCTGCGCACCTCCGGCTTCGAACGGCCCGAGCGCCTGCTCGCCGCCGCCGAACTGCTCCCGCCGCTGCCCGCCGTCGACACCCTGCTGGAACGCCTGGTGACCGGCGACCACCCGCCCGCGCTGCTCGCCCGTGCCGCCCGGCTCCGGCTGCGCGCCCCCGGCGCCCGCGGCACCCGCGAGCGGCGCTGTGCCGCGCTGGTGGCGGCCGATCCCGGCTGGGCCCGGGTGGACGAGGTGTTCGCCGTCCTCGCCCGGCGGCGCACCGACCTGCTGCCCGACGTCCTCGCCGCGGGCCGCACGCACCCCGGCGGACGGTTCGGCGACGGCCGCGGACCCTGGCTGCCCGCCCTTCCCGCCGATGCCGACCGGCGGGCCCGGGCGGCACACACCGCACTGGTCGGCCCGGTCGCGTCCGACGAGGGCGAACCGCTCGCCGTCCGGTCCGCAGCGGCAGCGGTGCTCACCGACCCCGACCGGCTCGCCGCCCTCGCCGGGCACGCCCCGCAGCCGGTCGCCGCCGCCGCCCTGCTCCGCCTGGCCGACCGCGCCGAGCCGTCGGCCGCACTGCCCGTCCTGCTCGCCCACCTCGGCGGCGGCGTCCGCGGCCGGGCCGCCGTCCAGGGCGTCCGCCGACTGCTCGGACGGCTCCCCGAGGCCGACGGGGTACGGCTGCTGGGGGACCTGCTGACCCGGCCGGGCCTCGCCGTCGGCGTCGGCAAGGAACTCGCCCGCGCCCTCGCCGACCTCCCCGACCGGCCCGCCGCCGACCTCGCCCTGCGGGTCTGGGACCTCCCCGCCCTGCACCGGGACGTCCGGGCGGTCCTCGCCGCCGGGCTCACCCGCCACCTCGACCGCCCGGGCGTCGCGCCGCGACTGGCCGCCGCCCTCGGCGAGGAGGCGGTGCGCGAGGCCGTCCTCGGCATCCCGCACCTGCGGCTCCCGGCCGCCTGCCGGGCACCGTTCGACGGGCTGCTGCGCGCCGCGATCCGGGACGGCGACCCCGCCACGGCGGTGCAGGCGCTCGCCGTCCGCCGCTCGCGCGGACCGCTCGACGAGGACACCGTCCGGGCCGTCGTCGAGCGGCTGCGGCGCCCCGACGAGCCGGACGAGGTCCGGCGCTCCGCCGTCGCCCTCCTCGCGGACCGGCCGACCGAGCCGGCCGTCGCCACCTGGTGGCCGCAGCTGGTCGAACGGCTCGCCGACGAGGCCCGGCACGACCCGCGGCAGCGCCGGCGCCTCGCCGAACTGGCCGACCACCGCTCCGGCACCGCCGTGCCGCCGGTGCTGCTCGACCCGCTGGTCCCGGCCCTGCTGGGCGCCGGGCTGCCCGCCCGCGCCGCGGCGGCCGCGTTCGGCGCGGCCCTCGGCGCCCTGCTCGCCGGAGACCTCGCGCCGCACCGCTGGGACACCCTGCTCGACCTCACCCGGGACCGGCCGAACCGGCTGCCGGCGCCGGCCTTCCCAGGCCCACTCCGGCCCGACCCGGCGCTGCTGCACCAGGTCACCGAGCGGCTGCGCGCCGACGGCGGCACGGCGGCCGGCCTGCTCGGGGTCCGCCTGCTGACCGCCCACTTCCGCTGGACGGACTCCGACGCCCTCCGGTCGGCGCTCGCGCCCTGGCAGCAGCACCCCGACCCGGACGTCGCCGAGCAGGCCCTGGTCGCCACCGACTGACGGCGGTGGGTGGGTCGGGTGCGGCCGACGCGTCCGGGGCCGCCCTGGTCGGGGTCCGGTGTTCCTCGCGGCCGCAGCGGGCGTGCGCCGAAGGGCCGGCCCTCCCGCGGTGGGAGGACCGGCCCTCGGGGGTGTGCCGGGTGGAGCGGTGCCGGACGGTCAGGCGGTGCGGCGCGGGCGGCCGACGGTGACGGCGAGCAGACCGGCCAGGGCGGCCGCGGCGGCGACACTCGTCAGGGCGAAGGGCAGGCCGACCGCGTCGGCCAGGAAGCCGATGACCGGCGGGCCGATCAGCATGCCCCCGTAGCCGAGGGCGGAGGCGGTGGCCACGCCCTGCGGGCCGCCGGTGGCGCCGGCCCGGCCGATGGCCAGCGGGAAGATGTTCGCCAGGCCGATGCCGACCAGGACGAAGCCGCCGAGGGCCGCGGGCACCGACGGGACGAGGGCCGCGACCAGCATGCCGACGGCCGCGGTGAGACCGCCGAACAGCATCACCCTGGTCGCGCCGAGCCTGATGGACAGCCAGGTGCCGCTGACCCGGCCGGCGGTCATCGCGAAGGCGAAGGCGGCGTAGCCGGCGGCGGCCAGGCCGGCGCCCGCGTGCACGTCGTCGGTCAGGTGCAGGGTCGCCCAGTCCGCGAGCGCGCCCTCGCCGTAGGCGGTGCACAGCGCGGTGAGACCGAGCAGGACGACCAGCAGGCGCGCGTGCCGGGCCGCCGGAGCCGCCGTCCGGGGCGTCCCGGCTGCGGCGGAGGCGGCGGGCGGGGGAGCGTCGCCCTCCGGGTCGCGCAGCAGGACCGCACCGGCGGCCGCGGTGACCAGCAGGCCGAGCACGCCGCCGAGGGCGAGCGCCCACGCCGCGCTGAGGGTGCCCGCCAGCAGCCCGCCGACCGCGGCGCCGAGCAGGCCGCCGAGGCTGTACCCGGCGTGGAAGCTCGGCATCACGGGGCGCCGCAGCCGGGCGACGAGGTCGACGGCGACGCTGTTCATGCTGACGTTGGCGGCGCCGTACCCGGCGCCGAAGAGCAGCAGGACGGCGCCGAGCGCGGCCACCGAGTGGGTGTGCGCCGGCAGCGGCACGGCGAGGCTCAGCAGGGCCACGGAGCCGACGGTGACGCGGCGGCTGCCGTACCGCAGGCAGAGCCGGCCGACCAGGGCCATGGTGGCGACCGCGCCGGCCGAGATGCAGAGCAGGGCGAGGCCGAGTGCGCTGTGCGAGGCGTGCACCTGGGCGCGCACGTCGGGGATGCGCACCACCCAGGCGGCGAACAGGAAGCCGTCCATCGCGAAGAAGGCCGTGAGGGCGAGCCTGGCGGCGGACCAGGTGCGCGGGGCACGGACCGCCGCGGTGGCGGCGGTGGTGGCAGGGGCGGTGGCGGCGGCGGAGGATCGGGCTTCTGTTTTGTTCAGTAGCGGCACAAAGTCAGAATAGAGGAGTGCCGACCTCACCCACAAGTGCCCAGCCCCCGACCGAGCCGCCGCACCGCCGGCCCGCGCCGGACGCCGACGAGACCCGCCCGGTGGCCTCCCCCGGAGCGAGCGGCTCCGCCGCGGCCGAAGCGCGGGGGGGGGGCGGCCCCGCGCCGGCGGCGCCCCCCCCCCCCCCCCCGGCCGGCCCCCCCCCCCCCCCGGGGGGGGGGCCCCCCCCGTAAAACACGAGACCCCGCGGAAAAAGAGGGTTGGGGGGT
>NZ_JBFBJY010000101.1:0-22066 GCF_040702125.1 Kitasatospora sp. NPDC085895
TCACTTATTTTTTTTTGTTTTTGTTTTTTTCTCAGTTGGTTTTAATCGATCAGGTGGGGCCCGCCCCGGCCGGGCGGACACGACGGCCCGTGTCATCTCCGGGTACCGGCCCACCTGGTCACCCCGTCGGTCTCGTGGGTCCTGAGGGCGTCCGGCCGTCCCGGGCGGTGGCTGGTGGGGCAGGGGCCGGTCACAGCCGTGTGGCCGTGCGGACCAGGCAGGCCAGGGCGAGGGAACGACTGTGTGCGGGCCAGGCGATGTGGGTCACGACGGGAGGCGCGTCGGTCAGCGGGACGGCCGCGTGCTCGGCCCACAGCCAGGAGCGGGCGGAGTCGGGGACGACCGCCACCGTGCGTCCGAGGGCGATCAGTTGGGCCAGTTGCGTCTGGTTGTGGATCTCGGGGCCCGGCCCGGGGGCGTAGGTGCCGTGGGTGGGCCAGCGGGCGAGCGGCAGATCGGGGACGTCCCTGACCTCGGCCAGGGACAGGGTCTCGCGGGCGGCCAGCGGGTGCCCGGCAGGCAGGAGGGCGACCTGTCCCTCGGTCATGAGCGCCTCGCTGTCGAATCCGGCGAGGGAGTTCCACGGCGTGTGCATGAGCGCGACATCGGCGCGCCCGTCGCGCAGCATTTCCTCCTGCTCCGACATGCCGCACGGCAGCACCTCGACCTCGGCGCTGCCGGATTCGGCCGCGTAGGCATCGAGGAGCTTCCGCAACAGCTCATGGGACGCGGCGGCCTTCACCGCGAGCACCAGCCGGTCGCGGGGGCCGTCAGGACGGTCGGCACCCCCGGCGCGCCGGGTGCGGCGGACGGCGGCAGCGGCCGCGTCGAGAGCCGCCCGGCCCTCCTGCAGCAGCACCTCCCCGGCGCCGGTCAGGCGGACACCGCGGCGGTTGCGCTCCAGCAGGCAGACCCCGAGGCGCCGTTCGAGCTGCTGGATCGCCCGCGACAGCGGTGGCTGGGCCATGCCGAGGCGCTCGGCGGCACGCCCGAAGTGCAACTCCTCGGCCACAGCCACGAAGTACCTCAACTCGCGGGTTTCCAGGGGGGTTTCCAGGGGGGTTTCCAGGGAGTCCACGGTCGACAGCATACGCGGTGATACCCGCCGGGTATGACAGGGCACCGTACCGGTGTTGGCCGCACCACCCGCCCACGGGCCAGCATCATCTGCATGAGCGAAACGATGATCGCGCTGGTGACCGGCGCGAACAAGGGCATCGGGTACGAGATCGCGGCCGGACTGGGCCGCCTCGGCTACCGCGTCGGTGTGGGAGCCCGCGACGCGGCCCGGCGCGGAACCGCCGTCGGCAAGCTGCGTGCCGCCGGCGTGGACGCCTTCGAGGTACCGCTGGACGTGACCGACGGCCAGAGCGTCACCGATGCCGCAGAACTGGTCGAACGACTGGCCGGACGCCTGGACGCCCTGGTCAACAACGCCGGAATCCCCGGCGAGATGGGCCCGGGATGGCTACAGGAGCCGACCACGCTCGACCTGGAGGTGCTCCGCACCGTCGTGGACACCAACGTCATGGGCGTCGTCCGGGTGACCAACGCGATGCTGCCACTGCTGCGGCGCTCGGCCTCGCCGCGCATCGTCAACGTCTCCAGCAGCGTCGGCTCCCTGGCCCGCCAGGCGGACCCGGACATCGAGGTCGGCCCGATCATGGCGGCCTACGCGCCGTCGAAGTCCTTCCTCAACGCCCTCACCCTGCAGTACGCCCGGCAGTTCGCCGGTACCGACATCCTCATCAACGCCGCCTGCCCGGGCCTGGTCGCGACCGACTTCACGGGCTTCCACGGACCCCGCACCCCCGCACAGGGCGCAGCCACCCCGATCCGGCTCGCCACCCTCCCCGACGGCGGCCCGACCGGTTGCTTCTTCGAGGACGACGGCGTCGTCCCCTGGTGATCACCGGCCTGCCGTGGACCGGCCGGGGTGGTGCCACGCGAGGCGCCGGACCGGCCCGTGGCCCCGGTTGTTTCCGCCCCGGCGGGTAGAAGCACCCCAACGCCCTGCGGCACGTCCGCACCGCCCGATGCGCCCGCCGGGCGTGGAAGGAGTGCCGCGATCATGGGTGAGGAGACCGGTCTCGTCACCGGCACCAAGGACAAGGACTACGACCTGCTCTGGTACGTCGAGGCGTGCCTGAGCAACGCGCTGCGCCTGGAGACGTACGTGTCGGACGCCGAGGGAGCGGGGGACGACGAGGTCGCGGAGTTGTTCCGCAAGGCGCAGGCCGACAGCCGCAAGGGCGCGGAGATGGGCAAGCGGCTGCTCGCCGCACGCCTGTCCGACGGGTCACGTGACGGAGCACGGGAGGAGCACGGCGGGGAGGACGTCGGCGCGGGCGCGGGCGCGGTGGCGGGGACCGGTGAGGGCACCGCCACGGTCCCCCGTGGCGAGTCCGACGCAGACGACGGTGCCCCCGGACCTTCCGGCGAGCCAGGGGCGCTGCCGCAGGATCCGACCAAGCCGTAGACGGCCGGCCTCGGCGCCGCGCGCGGCTGCGCCGCTCGCCCCGCCCGTGCGGGCGGGCGGCGCTCCGCAGCCGACCGTGCCATCCGGCGGGCCGCCCGTCCGTCCGGCAGCGGTCCACGGCAGGAGGTCGACGTGCCGGTCGTCGATGTGCCGGTCGGGGGCGCAGCGTCCGAGGGCGCTGGCGAGTTCCTCCTTGCTCATCTTCGACCGGCCGTGGATGCCCCGCTGCTTGGCCTCGTTGTAGAGCTGCTCCTTCGTGGGGCCCTGTGAGCCGGAGTGCGGCCGCTGTCCGCCGCGCCGCGAGGACGAGGTGTCGTGGGTGGAGGAGCGGCCGGCGGTCTTCGACTCGCCGTGCCGGGCACGTTCCTTGTTGACCGTCCGGGCGGCGATCTCCTTCGCCCGCTCCTCGCTCTCGCCGCGGTCCAGTGCGCTGTCCTTGATGTGCTCGTACTGGCGTTCCGCTTCTTGCCCGATCCTGCAGGCATGACCGCTTCTTCCCCTCGTGTCGTGCGTGTTCTCACGCGCCTACCCGGCGCCTTCGGCCCACTCGCCCTCCGGCCGTCGGCCGGTGCCGCATCAGCTTTCGACGGCGACCCGCACGGTCTTCAACCGGGGGTCGACGGCGTCGGGGACGACCATCCCCGCGCCGATCCCGGTGCACAGGTAGGCGATGACGTCGTCGTTCAGTCGCTCGCCCGGCAGGGCGGCCGGGATGCCGGGCGGGTACGGGGTGAGCATCTCGGCGGCGATTCGCCCGTCGGCCTCCTCGACGGGCACGTCCTCCACCGGCCCGAAGAAGGCGTCGCGGGGGAGGATGACCTGTTCCAGGCGCAGCCGTGCGGGGTCGGGGACGTGAACCTTGCCGGCGGGCGGGAGGCCGGGGGCGACGGAGACGAGTTCGGTGAGGGCGGAGACGAGGGTGTGCGCGGTGGTGGTGTCGTCGGCGTGCGTGAGCTGGGCGCTGATCCGGCGGTGGTCGCACACGTGCAGGTCGACCTGGTGGTGGGAGCGCAGCCAGTCGCCCGCGAGGTAGCCGGTGGTGTCGAGCGCGGAGATGTCGACGACGAGTTGCAGCGGGTCGAGGTCGGCGGCGCGGCCGGGCCGGCAGAAGTCCTCGCGGCCGTGGACGTGCAGGCCCTCCAGCGCGTCGATGCGCTCCCGCAGGCCGGTGGCGAGGTCGAGAGCGGCGTCGTACAGGCTGCGGCCGTGCTGGACCATCTGCCGGCGCCAGCCGTCGAGTGCTGCGTAGATCAGGACGGAGGGGCTGGTGGTGCCGAGCAGGTCGGCGCGCTCCTTCAGGGTGGCCGGGTCCACCAGGTCGCCCTGTAGGTGGAAGACGGAGCTCTGCTCGAAGGCGGAGCCCATCTTGTGGACGGAGGTGACGCAGACGTCGGCGCCCGCGTCCATGGCCCAGGTCGGCAGCTCGGGGTGGAAGGGCAGGTGGGCGCCCCAGGCCTCGTCCACGATCAGCGGTCGGCCGTGGCGGTGGGCGGTCTCGGCGATCGCGACCAGGTCGGCGCAGGTGCCGTACGGGGTGGGGGAGGTGACGAGGGCTCCGCGGGCGTCGGGGTGCTTGCGGAAGGCGGAGTCGAAGGCGTCCGCCGAGGGCGGGTGTGCCAGGTGCAGGTCGGGGTCCCACTGCGGGTCCACCCAGACCGGGCGGATGCCGGCGAGGATCAGGCCGGCGACGACGGACTTGTGGGCGTCCCGTCCGACGAGCAGCTCCTCGTGCGGGCCGGCGACGGAGAGCATGGCCGCCTTGACCGACAGCGAACTGCCGCAGGTGGAGAGGAAGGTGTGCTCCGCGCCCACTGCCTCGGCCATCAGCTCCTGCGCGTGCTCGAGGATGTGCCGGGAGGAGGTGCGGTCGTCCAGGCCGGACACCGCGAGCACGTCGGAGCGGAAGACGTCCGCGCCGAGGACTTCCAGGACGCGCGGGTCGGCGCCGCGGCCCTGCTTGTGGCCGGGCGGGGTGAACGCGGTCGGCGGGTTCGCGTGGTGGGCCGCGAGCGCTTCGAGGACGGGGGCCTGTGACTGGTCCATGCCGGGCGCCTGCCCCCGCGGCCGGGGCGAAAACTCGGGCGGCGGCGCCGGCGGGTACCGGAATCGGTGCCGTCGCCGGCGCCGCGCAGGGACTACTGGGCGGGGGCGGGCCAGTCGCGGCCGGCGAGGGCCGCGGCGACGTGGTGCAGGTTGCGGGCCATGGTGCGGCCGGTGGTGTGGGCCCACTCGTGACCCTTGTCCTCGTCGAGGTAGTTCGGGCCGGGGCCCGGGCCGAGGTGCCAGTACGTCCAGGCCTGCGCCGGGATGGTGTAGCCGATGTCGACGAGGCCGCCGCAGATCTCGCTGACGACGTGGTGGGCACCGTCCTCGTTGCCGGTGACGACCACCCCGGCGACCCTGCCGTACCCCGGCGGGCGGCCCTCGTCGTCGGTCTCGGAGATCATCGCGTCCATCCGCTCCAGCACCCGCTGGGCGATCGAGGAGGGACGGCCGACCCAGGTCGGCGAGGCGACGACCAGGATCTCGGCGGCCAGCAGCTTCTCGTGGACGGCCGGCCACTGGTCGCCCGCGCCCATGTCCGTCTTCACGCCGGGCCTGAGGTCGAGGTCGACGGCGCGGACGGTGTCCACCTCCACGCCGAGGGAGGTGAGCTCGGCTCCGACGACGGCGGCCAGCGCCTCGGTGTTCGACGGCTCGGGGGACGGTTTGAGGGTGCAGTTGATGACGAGTGCGCGCATGCTCTGCGGGTACCCGCCCGGCCGCTCGGCATGTGGTGCGCTCACCGCAGGTCACCTGCACGGCGGCAGGTCGCCCGTACGGCGGCGCGCGCCCCGCCGCCACGGCTGGGAGAGGACTTCGACGGCGCCGTCGCCCGTGCCCCGGTGCGGACCCGGCCCACGCCTCGCGTTCGTCGGACCGGGTCGCCGAGCAGACGCGGGGTGCCCCGGTGGCCGGCCGGAAAGGTGCCGGTGCCGGCCCGGGGGCGCTGTCCGGCGTTCAGGCACGTGGGTGCCGCCGGGCGAACGGGGCGGTGTCCGTGCCAGGGACGCATCGTGGGTGCGGGCAACGCCCTCCCCCCGATCGTGGTGCGGAAGCCCACGACCACGATCCCCACGGAACCGGCCCCGCATGCGACTGAGGACGGGGGCTTGCGCGTCGGACCCGCCACCGGCCGGCGATCGCCCGCGGATGCGGGGTGCCGTACGTGGGTGTGGCCCGCGGGCACGGAAGCGACGTGGACGGGGCGAGTTCCCGTGCCGGCCGGTCCGGGGGCGGTGGAGACGTCGGTGGTGCTGGAACGAACCCCGAACCGGCCCCCGGGTCCGGGCCGGACGCACGTCGGGGGTGCGCGACCCGTGCGGACACGCCCGAGGTGAGGCTGTTGCCGGGAGCACTCGGGGGACGCCTTCGGTCGGACGGTCCCTCCGCTTCTCCCGGAACGGGGCGGGTTGGCAGGAGCGGAGGGTGGACAGGCGCGTAGACGGGTCGGCGAGCCGCGTCGACCACCGGATCGAGGTGATGATCATGACCGGGCGACACGCCAAGTCCCACCCCACCATGGAAGAGGGGCAGGCCAGCCGGATGGAGGGCGCCCACCACGGCTGGTCCGGCGACATCGACGAGGAGAAGCAGGAGCCGAACGACAGCGCGCACCGCTCGTTCGACCCCGACACCTACGCACCCGAGCCCGGACCGGGGCAGGAACATGCGGCGGAGGAGGACGACCCGCCCCCCGGCGACACCGTCACCAGCGAAGGTCGACGGGCCGAGAAGACGGCCGAGAGCCCTTCCTCGTCGAAGCACCACCACGACAAGGGCCCCCAGGGGCCGTCCGGCCGCCCGAGCGGCGGGCGGAACGCCGGGACCCGCACGGGGGTCGACCCGCAGGAATCCGACAGCCCGGCCGCGGGCCACTGACCCCACCGGCTCGCAGAAGCCGAACCGGGACCGCGGCGGCCGTGCGGCCCGGGCCGAGGGCGCCGTCGCCGCTGCGGGCTGTGATCGCCCCGACCCGTGCCGCAGATCCGCTCCCGGACGTCCCGCGGTCGGAGAATGCTTCACGGGACCGGGACCGGGACCGTGGCCAGGGCCGGTGCGCGGGCAGCGCCTCCCACCCCGCGGCGTTTCGACGCCGTGCTGGTCGAGGACGCCGTCCGCCACGCCTCCGGCCGCCGGCTTCCGACGTGTGGGTGATCCCGAGCCGGACAGATGCGGGGCCGGAGAACTCTGACCGACCGGGATCCACCATGTGCACTTCTCCCTCCTCCGCGTCCGAGGAGCGCCGCCGACTGGAATTCCCGCTCCACTCGGACGGCGCCTGCGTGGCCGACGGCATCGAATTCACCCGCCGGACCCTCGCCGAATGGCACCTGATCGGCCACCCCGCGGCCGAGGAGGCCGTCCTGGTGGCGGCCGAGCTCCTGGCGAACGCGGCCGAGCACGCCGGCGGTCCGCTCGCCCTCGTCCTGCAGCGGCGGCCCGGCCGACTGCGGATCGCCGTCACCGACCGGAGCCCGAAGCCGCCCCGCATCGACGCGTTCCACCAACCCTCCGACGCCAAGGGGCGCGGTCTGGTGGTCGTGGAGCGCACCGCGGCCGTCTGGGGCTCCACGCCGGACGGCCGGGGAAAGAGGGTCTGGGCCGAGCTGGTGCTGCCCGACGAGTCCGGCGCTCCGGATCCCGGGACTGCTGAAGGGGCCGCACACGCGCTGCACCCGTTCGCCGGGTAGGCCCGTGAGAACGAGGGGCGCGACGAGGGCCTCGGTACTGCTTCCGGAGGCCCTCGGTGACGGGAGGCCGCACCACGGCGACGGCACGGTTCGGCTGATCCGGTGCGGCCACGGCCACGGCCGCGCCTCGTCAAGGCAGAAGCGGGCCGTGGGGCGATCCGTGCCGTGGAGGGCTGCGCGCGGATCGGCGCGGGTGCTAACGACCCGGCGGGTCGAGGCCGTCGTCCTCGTCGTGCCACGTCCGGGTGTCCCGGGGGGCGACGTACGGTTCCTCGGTGCGGGGCTGTCCGGTGCGGATGGCCTGTTCGCGGGCGAGTTCGGCGTCGAGTTCGAGGCCGAGGAGGACGGCGAGGTTGGTCAGCCACAGCCAGACGAGGAAGACGACGACACCGGCGAGGGTGCCGTAGGTCTTGTTGTAGGAGCCGAAGTTGGCGACGTACGCGGCGAATCCGGCCGACAGGGCGAGCCAGAGCAACACGGCGAGCAGGCTGCCGGGGGAGGTCCAGCGCAGGCCGCGGCCGCGGACGTTCGGGGCCGCCCAGTACAGCAGGGCGATCATCAGAGCGACGAGTAGCACGAGGACCGGCCACTTGGCGACGGCCCAGACGGTGAGCGCGGTGTCACCGAGGCCGAGCAGGTCACCGGCGCGTCGGGCGACCCGGCCGGTGAAGACGACGATCACCGCACAGACCACGAGCAGGACCATCGTCAGCAGCGTCAGGCCGATCCGCAGCGGCGTGGTCTTCC
Source organism: Kitasatospora sp. NPDC085895 (assembly GCF_040702125.1). Taxonomy (NCBI): domain Bacteria; kingdom Bacillati; phylum Actinomycetota; class Actinomycetes; order Kitasatosporales; family Streptomycetaceae; genus Kitasatospora; species Kitasatospora sp. NPDC085895. Next base: position 7,960 of record NZ_JBFBJY010000101.1, read on the forward strand.
ACATCGGCCGGCCCTCGCGGATGTCGTAGACGGCGTTGGCGGCGCGGATGAACGCACCGATGTACCCGGACGCCGACCACAGAGCGCCGGCGAGGCCGATGACGGCGAGGAAGCCGCCTGCGGCGCGGCCGTTCTGCAACTGGGTGATCGCGCTGTGCAGGATGTCGCGGGCGGGTCCGGGTGCGAGTGACTGCAGGTTGTCGAGGACGGTGTCCGTCGCCGAGGTCCCGGCGAGGGCCAGGACGGACACCAGCACCAGGAGTGCCGGGAAGATCGCCAGGATGCCGTAGTAGGTGAGGGCGGCCGCCCGGTCGGGGAGTTCGTCGGCCATGAACTCGCGGGCCGTGCGTTTCAGCACCTGCCACCAGCCCCGTGCCGGAACGTCCAGAGGGCTGCTGGGCCCTTCCCGGCCTCCACGGCCCGGGCCCTCGGTCCGCCGATCATGTCTGCTGTTCTCGTCTGCCATGAGTTCGCGTGTTCCCGCCGGGCACGTGCTGAACCGGCGGCCGTCCGCAACGGTCCGGCAATGTCCTGGCCGGCCCCTCGCCGGGCACGTCGTGCGTCAGCAACGTGCTCGGCCGGAGGAAGCAGCCACAGCCGGTTTGGCGAGGCATGGGGCCGGCGAAACGCGGTAGGACGGGAGCCGGCCAATGCCGCTCGGTCGGCTCCTCCCGGCTCGGAGGGCCCGCATCCCCGGTGCCCCCGCACCGGGCGGAGCCGATGGCGGCGTGGGCGGGCCGGAAACGGTGAGAAGGTCGGTGGGAGCAGTAGCGTCTGTCCGGGTGTGGTGGGTCGTGCCCGCAGAGGGTGAGGACGATGGCGGAGTGGTTGCCGGGGTCACGCCGCCGGGGCGATGGCCGACGGCTGTGCTCGTTGCGCACGTTCAGCGGGCGACATGCAGATCAGTTGGGCGGCTACATGGCGGTCGCCGGAGTCAAGACGCCATACTTCGACGGATGAACCGGAGCCATGCATTCCGACGTCGCATGACGCGGCCTACCCGGACAGCTGACGAAGCATTGACTGAGCACATCTGAGAGGCCACCGTCATGTCCCGCGACTGGCGTGACCCACCAGCCGGGCCCACACGGAAACCATGCGGTACGGCATGACAGTGGCGCAGCGCGTTCTCTTTCCCCCGGCCGGAGTCCTTTGCGGTTTCAGCGCCTTCCAAGTTCTACTCCGGGCCAACGGCGAACCGCTCTTCCCCAGGACTCGCTCCACTTCAGCCTCGCCCTTCCCGCGCGGTGGCGCTCATCGAGGCGAACGGACATCGGCCTGGCACGGATTGCCGCCGGCGCGGACGTCACCCCGCGGGCGCTGCAGTACGCCTTCCGCCGACACCCGAACACCACCCGCTGACGTATCTGCGCCGGGTACGGCTGGACGCCGCCCACGCCGAGTTGCTCGCCGCCGATCCCAGGTCCACCACGGTGACCGAGATCGCGATGCGCTGGGCTTCCACCCCTCGTCCGCCGCCTGCTGCGCACGCCCGAGCGGCGTCCGGCGGGGATCGCCCGCAGCACCGCCGAGGCGGTTCCCGGCATTTCGCTGCCCGGCCGCCACCGGCCGCAGGCCATGGGCACCCATCCCCGCCCAGGAGACCCGAAGAGCGGCTCCAACGACGGGACGGCCCCGCCAGCTGCGCCCCACGCGCTGACGCAGCGTCGAACCGTGAGAGGGTCGGACCCGGGCGGGAGCGGCCCTCACGCCGTCCCGGCCCGGGCGGCCTCAACCGCTGCAATCAGCAGCGTGATGTCCCGCTCGAAGCTCAGCTCGTGCAGCAGCGTGGTCCACCGCCCGCCCGCGCGCTGCCAGACGAAGCAGTAACGCACCGGAACGCCCTGCTGCTCGCGGTGCATGATCACGGTGCCCTGGTCACCGCGCACGACGGTGGCGAGGAAGCGCACGTCGTCCACCGACTCGCCGACCTGCTTCCCCTGGTCGCGCATGGCTCGGAAGTGCAGCATGAACTGCTCCTTGGTGATCGTCACCACCTGCCCGGCCTCGTCGGTGCGGATGTTCTCGAACGACGGGTCGTAGAGCTCGTCCAGCGTCTCCACGTCCATGGCCAGGCCGGCGTCGAGGTACTCGCGCATGCGGGTGATCAGTGACTGGTCCATAGCGACTCCTGCGCTTGTGGTTCTGCCGGACGGGGTGTGTTCCCCGCCCCTGCCGCACCAAAGTCGCAGGGGCCGACGGCAGATCACCGACACGCCGCTGTCAGTCGTTGCACCGCGTTGTCAGCGGACTGACGGGACGTCCGACGCCTCGGCCACCACGAGGGGACCAACCAGCAGTCCGGGTGTTCGAGCGATCCTGCCGGCCCTGGGCGTCCCATGACATCGGATCCCCGAGGACCCGGCGCTGCGAGAGGACCCCTCCCGTTCCCACGTCGCGGGCCGCAACCTGCTCGTCGTCCTGGACAACGTCCAGGACGACGAGCAGGGCCAGCCGCTGCTGCCGGGGTCGTCGCAGGGCTTCACCATGGTCACCAGCCGGGGCTGGCTTGCGGCCTCGTGCAGGGGAAGTTCATCGCCGGTCGGGGGTGAGATCAGCCGGACGGCGACTTGCGCGCGTCGCTCGTCCCGACGGCCCGGCCCGCATCACGGGGGTGGTGCTTGCAGCAGTGCCAGGCGTTCGGCGGACGGGCGGCCGGGCGCGGCCTGGTACACCACCAGCTGCTGGTCGGGAGCGCTGTTGAGGGTGAGCGTCTCGTAGGCCAGTTCCAGGTCGCCGGCCTCCGGGTGGTGCAGCGACTTGGTGCCGCCGGTTTTGCCGTGGACATCGTGCCGGGCCCACAGAACACGGAAGTCATGGCTGAGGGCGGAGAGCTCACCGACGAGCGCGACCAGGCGGGGGGCGTGGCGGTCGCGGCCGGCGGCGCTGCGCAGGGACGCGACCGCCGCGCGGGCGGCCACCTCCCGATCCCGGTGAAAGGCGCGCGCGGCCGGGTCGAGGAAGGTCATCCGCACCAGGTTGTCCACCCGCGCGAACCCGCTGTAGAGAGCGGCGGCGTGCGGGTTGAGCGCCAGGACGTCCAGCGTCCGGTCGACGACCAGGGCGGGTGTGGACAGGGCATCCATGATCTGCTGCAGGGCGGGCGCGGCCTGTGCGGAAACGGACCGCCGGCGTGGCGCGGGCGGCACGGTGAGGCGGGCCAGGTGCTCGGCGCCGTCCTCGTCCAGGCTCAGGGCGCGGGCGACGGCGTGCAGCAACTGCGGTGAGGGGTTGCGCTCGCGGCCTTGTTCGAGGCGGGTGTAGTAGTCGGTACTGACCCCGGCGAGCCGGGCTACCTCCTCCCGGCGCAGGCCCGGCACCCGCCGGTGGCCGAGCGTGCTCACCCCCACCCGCTCGGGGGCCAGTTGGGCTCGGCGGGCCCGCAGGTACTCCCCGAGCGCATTGTCGCGCCGTGGGGACAGGTCGGTGTGCATGATCGGAAGGCTACGGGCCCCGCCCCGGACGGCAGAAGCCCGGAGAGGGGGTGCACCACACCCCGGAAATCCCGCACCGGCGGTGGGGCGCACCCCCGGTCTGCCCCGGCCTGGAAGCGCGGCCCAAGGCCTGCCACGTTGGAGCCGGGCACGACCGCGCCCACCACCCCGGCTCCGATCACCCGGGATCGGCGGCTCCAAACCGATGCTCGGGAGCCGATCCGGATCCTGCCCGACGCCAGCGTCCCGGGCGACTGCCGTCGGACGTCCTGCCACCACCGACCCCGCCTTCGAAACGGATCTCAGTGCACCCTGTTCACCGCCCGACCGACACCGACCGCCCAGCCCTCCTCGACCGCCTGCGGCGAACCGCCGACGACCCGGCACGCCGCATCCTGTTCACCGGCGCCACGATCCTCACCATGGATCCGGCCCTGGGCACCCTCGACCGCGGCGACCTGCTCGTCACCGGCAGCACCGTCACCGCCGTCGCCCCCGACCTGCAAGCCGCCGGCGCCGCCACCGACACCATCGTGGTCGACGCCGCCGGCACCCTCCTCATCCCCGGATTCGTCGACACCCACCGCCACGCCTGGCAAGCCCAACTACGCCGCACCATCCCCGACATCGACGACCTCGCCGGCTACCTGACCACCACCCTCGCCCGCTGCGCCCCGGCCTACCGACCCGAGGACATGTACACCGGCACCCGGCTGGCCGCACTCGGCGCCGTGGACGCGGGCATCACCACGATGCTGGACTTCTCCCACAACTCCCGAAGCGCAGAACACTCCGACGCCGCCGTGCAAGCCCTCCTCGACACCGGCATCCGCGGCATCCACGCCGCGATGGCACCGCACTTCGGCGCCTGGGACCGGCAGTGGCCGGCCGACCTCGCCAGGCTGCGTGACCGCTTCGCCCATCCGCTGCTCACCTTCCGCCTCGCGACTCTCGCCACCGCCGAGATCGCCGGCCCCGACCTCGCCCACGGACCGGCCTTCGCCCGCACCGCCCGCGAACTCGGCATTGGTGTGAGCGTCGACGCGGTGTTCGGAGCCCCGTCCTCGCGGGCGATTCTCGCCTGGGCCCGGGCGGGTCTGCTCGACGAGCAGGTGCGGCTGATCCACGCCACCGGCCTGAGTCAGGACGCCTGGCGGGCCATCGCCGCGAGTGGCGCCACCATCTCGCTCGCCCCCACTTCCGAGCCGCAGATCGGCCTGGACCGCGCCGTACCCGCCATCGACGAGGCACTCGCCGTCGGGGTGCGCCCCGGCCTGAGCATCGATGTCGAAGTCGCCTTGGCCGGCGACATGTTCACCCAGATGCGGACTCTCCTGGCGATCCAGCGGATGCGGGCCGTGAACGCCGCCCACACATCGGGCGCCCCGGGCCCGGTGCCCGCCCGCATCCGCACCGGGGACGTCCTGGACTTCGCCACCCTGCAGGGCGCACACACCTGCGGCCTCGGGGAAACCACCGGCTCACTGACTCCCGGCAAGCAGGCAGACCTCATCCTCCTCACCGCGGACGAGATCAACAACCTGCCGCTGAACGACCCCACTGGGACGGTGGTCCTCGGCTGCGACACCCGCAACGTGGACACCGTCCTGATCGCCGGACAGATCCGCAAGTGGGCCGGCCGCCTCCTGGACGCTGACCTGCCCGCGCTGCGCGCCGAGGTGGCGGCCTCGCGCGACCGCATCCTCCGTGCGGCCGCCAGCTGACACCGCCACCCTCGGCCTCGGTTGTTGAGGCTGGCACTTTCGGCCGAGCGGCCTTCGGCCGACCCGGCCCTGACGGTGAGACGCATCCGTTGCTCAGTCCCTGCGGCGGACACTCAGAGGTCAGCGGGGCGCCGGGCGACCGGCCTGGCGCTTTGGGTTGGTACGCCTGGGAGGAGAAGGGGGCCACGCCGCACTGGTGCGCGGCGTGGCCATGGCGGCTTCGGGGGCTGGTGGCCGCGCGGGGGGCCTCACCCCCCGCGGCAGATGCCAAACCGTGTCGCGGTCAGCCGGCGCGGGCCATGTCGCAGGCCTGGCGCTCGTGTTCGCTTCTTGCGGCTTCCAGCAGGGCACGCCAGGATGCAACGGTGGGGCGGCGGCGCAGCAGGGCGCGGCGCTCGCGTTCGGTCATTCCACCCCAGACTCCGTGTTCGACGCGGTGGTCGAGGGCGTGGGCGAGGCACTCGGTCCGCACGAGGCAAGCGCCGCAGACCGTCTTGGCCCGGTTCTGGGCGGCTCCGTCCACGAAGAGATCGTCCGGGTCGGAGAAGCGGCATGCCGCATCACGGTTCCAGTCGCTGTCCGGCGCCAACACTGCGTCGCCCGTCCTCTCGTCGGTTTTGATCGCCTAATGCCCGCTACGTGCACGGTTATGCGAAGCGAGACGGTAGGGCAATCCGCTGAAGGTCCGTAAGGGGGAGCCCGCGGTGCGATAACTCGTTCGGATGACCTCCCACCCGAAACAGCCCCGGTGCCGACCCTGGCCATGTAGTCGCCTACATCTCCCGGCTGCCGTCTCCTGTGACCACCAAGCGTGTCCCGCCGCATGCCTGCTACGAGGGCGACGGCGGTTCCGAACGGCGATCGGCGGCGGGTCTACCGGCCGAGGCGGGTGACGGGGCCGAGGAGGGCGAGGCGCTCGTCCTCGCCGACGCCCCCCACACGCCGTAGCGTTCGCGCACCGCAAGCGAGTGCTCGAGGCAGCGCTTGCAGACCGGGCACCGGGCACAGATCCGCTTGCTGCAGCCTCGCGCTCGTCGTGGGCCTGGCCGCGCTCTCCGGGCGGGTGGAAGAACAACCGCTCGTCCACGCCCCGGCACGCCGCCCGCAACTGCCAGTCCACTCCTGGTGGGCCGGCTCCGGCAGACGCGATACCACCGTCACGAACAACCCCTTTCGACAACCGCCGGCCGCGCCGGACCGGGCGCGGCCGGCGCGCACGGCACTGCGCCTTGCCACCGGGCTCGGTTCCACACCTGCCACATGCCGATCCGGCCACGACGTCGAGGCGGCCCCTCGACCGTGACAGCTCCTCGACCGTGGCCGGCGGAAGCGGTGCCGCGGGCGACGAACCCGATGAGCCGGACGGGCAGGACCAGAACGGCGATCCACCACAGGGCCTTGACGGCGAAGCTGGCGCCGAACAGAAGCAGGGGGAGCAGCAGAACCACAACCAGGGGAAGCACGAGGGCCTCCTTCACAGTTGACGAACTGGCCGCAGGCACCGGCTGCCCCACGCGGCGCAATGCGTGCAGGCACGTCCCGTCGTCGCCGTCGGTGGGCCGCGGCCGTGGGAGCACTCGTTGCCATGGCTCTCGACTGTTTCGCGTGGACGGGTGGTTTGGCCTCGCGGATCGGGGTGAGACGACATGCTGGGCAGTGTGGGAGAGCGGCCCGTGGCGGCGTATCCCCCTCGCCGCCACGGGCCGTACCTCGTCGTTCCCTTCTTCCACCGCCACCCCGGGACGGGAACTTGGCCGCGCCGCGTTGAGCCGACGTCCTCGTTGTGTTGCCCTGTTCGATAAGCCCGGCGCCGTCCGGAACTGACGTGAAAGCGGCATCCCATTCCCGCTGGCCCCCGCTGCCGCTTGCGCCCACACAGGCCAGCCGGCAGAAGCTCGCAGCTGCGCTTCTGCGCGGCGGGTCCGATAACGGAACCCGGAGCCGCCGCTCTCGCTGGGACGTGCCCAAGGCGCATTCCGCCCTGGCAGCGCGCGGGATTGGGGTCTGCCGGACTGCGTTCCTCGTCTGGCTTGTCGGCGATGTGGCTGACTGGTTGTCTCGCCAAAGCTCCGCTCGTCGGAATCGGGGGCCACAGTCGTGCTGCCGTCATTGGTGTCTGCCGGAGTGGGGTGGGGGTGCGCTGTGGTGGGCAGCGGTGTCGCCGAGGGCGGCGACGAGTCCGGTGTCGTCGATCTTGCGCAAGCCGAAGGACGAGGCGGCGGCCACCTGTTCCCGTTGGATGCCGCCGCTGTGCCGGCCCGGCAGCTGAGACTCGCGCGATACGCACAGTCTCCCCCTCAGCGGCCAGGTCGCCGGGGACCGGTGCAGTCCCGTGGCCGGCGGGGTTAGGAGGTAGCACCGACCGGCCAGCAGGGCACGACATCCTGGCCCCGGACAGACTCCGAGAGGTTCGGGCGAGAACACCCTGCCAAGTACCCTGGACCTCCCTGAACGACGCACACAGCAAATCGAGGATGCGTTGGGAGCCCGGCCCGCCGCAGGCTTCCGGCTGCGTCCCCGGGCCCCTGGCTCCTGACCGCGGTCCGGCGGCTCCCGGCCTGGCCCGGGCCGCTCGGAGGCCGTCCTGTCCACGGCCGGTACTGGCCGGGCCTCCCGGCCGCTGGCCCCCAACCCGCGGCCCGGCCGCAGCCCGGCGACGGTCCGTCCACGATCTGGTCCGGAGCGCGCTCACCAGCCCCGCCCGGAAACGCCTCCGGCTGTACAGGCCGGAGGCACTCGTCATTCATGCCAGATGGCTCTTGGACCAGAAGCTGGGGGCGCCGGGTGGTGCGGTGTGCTACTTCGGCTTCTTCCCGTGCCGGCCGTCCTTCCGGCCCTTCGGCTCTTGCCGGCCGTTGTCGCCCGGGTGATTCGTGGCGGGGGGTGTGGATGTTGCGGCAGCAGAGAGGGTCACGGCCTGCGTCCCGCCGGCGGGTGGGCGGGTAGGGGTGGTGGACGCCACCGGGGCCGGCCGTTGGTGGCTCGGGGGCGCAGGGGTGTCCGACGGTGGCGCCGCCACCGTCGGTGTCCCGCTACCCGGTCGGTGAGTTGCGGTGGGGCCGCCGCTGAGGGCGGCGCTGCCGCCCAGGCCGGTGAGGGCGAGAAGTGAGGCTGCGGCCAGAAGCGGCTTCATGCGCGTCGGCCGGCGGGCGCCGGCTCGCGCCTTGTGCGCAGGCCGGCCGGCGGCGGCCGCCCCCGCGGCTCCCGCCGCGGCCGCAATGGTGAGGAGCCGAGTGCAGGTGTCCGCGGACGGGCGGCGTTCCGGGTCCATGTCGGTCATCCGGCGCAGGGTTTTTGCGAGGTCGCGGGGCAGGGAGCGAGGGATGGAAGGCGGGCGGTGCAGGCGTGCCGCAGCTGCCTCCATAGGGGCCCCGGTGTACTCGCGGTTGCCGGTCAGGCACTCGATCAGCAGGAGGCCCAGGGCGTAAACGTCGGTGGCGGCCAGGGCGCCCTGGCCGCGGATCTGTTCCGGAGCGAGGTAGGCCGGGGTGCCGATGACCAGGCCGGTGCCGGTGAGTGCTTCGTCACCGGGAGCGGCGACTTCGTCGAGGAGGCGGGCGGCGCCGAAGTCGGCCAGCCTGGCGCGGCCGTCGGTGCCGATCAGGACATTGGACGGTTTGACGTCCCGATGGACGACCCCGTGGGAGTGCACGTACGCGAGGGCCGTGGCCAGTTCGCGTCCGAGCCGGCGGACTCGGTCGGCGTGCATCGGCTCGGCCCGCAGCAGTGCGGCCAGTGTGGGGCCCCGCACCAGTTCCAGGGCGAGGTAGGGCCGGTCCGCGACGACGCCGTAGTCGTAGACCTCGATCAGTCCCGGGTGACGGAGCCGGGCCAGCAGTCGTGCCTCCGCGCCGAAGCGCCGGGCGGTGTCCGCGCTCGCGCCGGGCCGGAAGACCTTGAGGGCCACCTCGCGGTTCAACCGCTCGTCCACGGCGCGCAGGACGTCGGCCCCGCCACCTCGGCCCAACACCGAACACACTCGGTATCGTTGCGCGAACAGTGTCGTCGCCGTGGTGCTTTCGGCGGTCACGGTCATGCCGGTCTCCCGATGCCGGAGGTCACTGGCTGTCTGCGCGCCGATGGGACGCGTGCGCACCGCCGCCTACCCGCGATCCCCGGGGACACGCTCCTCGCCATGCCGACAAAACCCTCCGGCCCGGAGGGGCGTCCCCACCGGCCAGCTGTCGGTGCCCGCTTCGGAACACCGCAGACCGCCGCGACCACGCGTGATCCGGCCGGGTGCGAGCCGGCCCCTGCCAAGCCCGCGCACGCTGCCCGAGGTACATGCGGTGGTCATGCGGCCCCTTCGGCGGGGGATCCGGGCTGTGGACCGAGTGAGTCTTCACGCCACACGGGGACGCGGGAAGTGAGGCGCTGTTGATGCGCTGGTGTCTCAGCTGGTGGCGGGAGGTTGGGCGTCCGGGTGCCATTCGACGAGGAGGAGGGTTGCGTCGTCGCGCAGGGGGCCCTGGTGGTGGTCGAGGACGGTGTGGATGAGTCGGCGCAGGGCTTCGGGGGCGGGTTCGCCGGCGGCGAGGGAGCGGGTGACGAAGTCGGCGAGGCGCCCTTCGCCGAAGAGTTCGCCGGTGCGGGAGCGGGTTTCGGTGATGCCGTCGGTGTGGACGAGGATGCGGTCCCCGGGTTCGAGCCGGGTGCGGTGGACGGTGTAGGGGCGGGTGCGGTCGTGGCCGAGGCCGACGGGAAGTTCGGCGCGGACCTCCAGGGCGTGGGGGACGACGTGGTGGGCGCGCACCAGCAGGGGCGGGGGGTGTCCGCAGTTGACCCAGTCCAGGTCGCCGGTGGTGGTGTCGAGGTGGGCGAAGATGCCGGTGAGAAGGCGGCCGGGCAGCCAGCGGTCGAGTTCGTGGTCGATGGTGGCGGCGATGTCGGCGAGGGTGCCGCCGGCCAGGCGGGTCGCGCGGCAGCCGGCGAGTGCGATGGCGGAGGACAGGCCGGAGGCGAGGTCGTGGCCCATCGCGTCGACGACCGTGACGTGGAGCATGCCGTTGTCGAGGCCGTGGTCGAAGGCGTCCCCGCCGATCTCGTAGGCGGGTTCCAGGACGGCGGAGGAGGTGACGTCGCGGGTGCCGATGGTGCGCGGCGGCAGGAACGCCCAGACCATTTCGGCGGCGGTGGTCATGGGACGCAGCCGGGTGACGCGGGAGTACAGATCGCTGGAGGCGAACTTGCTGATGGCGAGGAGCGCGGTGAGCGCGGCGAGCGCGTCCGCGCGCTCCAGCAGGTCGGCGGTGAGCTGGTCGGCGGTGATGCGCAGGATGCCGATCCGTTCGATCCCGTCGACCAGTGGAAGCCACACGGTCAGCCGCGGGGTCGTGGCCAGGCGCCGGGACAGGGTGCGGTAGGCCCAGCCGGCCAGGGTGGCGTCGATCGCCAGCGGCCTCGCACCGCCGTCCGCTCCCGTCCAGTCCTCCGCCGGGTTCTCGTTCGTCTTCCCGCTCCCCGCCTTCCCGGCTGCAGTGCCGGGGGCGGGAGAGCCGGTGAGGGGGACGAGCAGTTTCTGCTGCACGTCGGCGAGGTAGACAGTGGCGGACGTCATACCCAGGCGACGGGCGGTCCGGTCGACCGCGGCGGGGACCTGACCGGGTGCCAGGGTGTGGGAGTCGGCGAGGAGCGCGGCCAGGGCGGGACCGAAATCGGACATGCCACCACTGTGATGCACCCGGCGCCCGCAGCCCGGGCGGCAGGCCGATCACACGGGCAAGGCCCTCCGGCCGACCCGGGGCCGTGCACCGGTGGGGCAGACGTGCCGGGAGAGCACGGAGCAGTGGACCGGCGCACCGCCTCGTGGAGCAGTTGTCGGCTCAGTTGGCGGTGTAGGTGGGGCTGGGCGGACCGGTGATGATGTCGAAGACGGTGTCGGCGTCGCTCACGTCCAGCAGGCGGGTCACCTGTCGGCTCGGGGAGGCGAGGAAGAAGGCGATGCCGGCGGCGAGAGCGGCGCGTCGGGCCCGGAGGAGTTCGTTGAGGCCGGAGGAGGAGCAGAAGGTCAGGGCGGAGCAGTCGACCACCAGCGCTTCGGGGGCGGGGTTGCCGCTGAGGGCCTCGTGCAGGGCGAGGTGCGGCGCGGTGTCCGTGTCGGCGTGGCCGTCGAGGGCGAGCACGCGGGTTCCGGCCGGCCCGGGCCGGCGGGTGGTGCGCAGGCCTGTGTTCATGGTCGGTTTCCCTCCCTCCGGGCGCGGTGCCCACGAGGGGCCGTGCCTTTACGGTGCCCGTCCCGGAAGCGGTCCACTGCCCGCCGAGCGAAGAGCTCCAAGGCCGGGGTCCTCGAAACGAAGTTCTGCACCACTGGGTTGCGGACCGGCCGGTCGATTCGCGTTACGGGCGGGCGGGCCCGGTCAGACGCCCCGGTAGCAGGGCCTGAGCGTGCCCGGGCTGCTCAGGCTGTTGTGGAGCTGCGGGAGGTGAAGGGCCGTGGACACCGCCGCACGCCACTGGCGCTTCCCGCTCGACGCCGGCGGCAGCAGTGCCCTGGAGCCAGGCATGTCCCGCGTGCGCGAAGTCCTGGACGTCGCGACGCGGCCGGGCAGCGATGCGCAGGCCGGGCAGCGGTGCGACGACGTCCTCCTCGTGACGTGCGAGCTGCTCGCCAACGCCCGGCGGCACACCCCGGGCCCGACCGGCCTGGACATCCGGGTGGAAGGGGGCCGGCTCACCGTCGCCGTCACCGACGCGGCCGGCGGGGCACGGCCGGTGGTGCGTCCCTGGCGGCCTCAGGAGCCGCACGGGCACGGCATGCACATTGTCGAGCGGCCGGCCAGCGCGTGGGTGTGTCCCCGGCCGCCGGCGGCAAGAAGGTCTGGGCGACCCTGCCCGCCTCCTGAGCCGCGGCGTTCTCCGATTCGATCGGCGCCGGAACGCTCCTGTGCCGGGGCTGCCTCCGCGGCGCGACTCACTGCTCGCAGACGCCCGCCGCCGGGTGTTCTGCCGTCACCGCGACTACCTGGGCGCAGCCTGCGCGGCGTGCGTCCCCGCCGCTCGGGCAGCCGCACGGCCACGGCATGCATGTCGTCGAGCGACCTCGCTGCTCTCCGACACTCCCCGTCCCGACCCTTCCGCACCCAGGACATATCTCGGTCGTCGAAGGGCAGCAGCAGCCTGAAAGGTTCGTATTCGACGAATTTGAGGGAGGGAGCCGGTGCCGGGACGAAACCGGGACCTCGCCACCCTGGCGGACATCATCGAACCCGCGGACCACAGCCTCGACGAGGCGATGGCCACCCGGGTCCGGGCGGTGGTGGCCGCCCGCGCCCACGACGCACAGGACCTACAACAGCTACTGCTGGACGCCCTCGGGCTCGGCCCGAGCGCCGGCTGACCCGATCGCCCGGCACGGGGGGCGGCCGGTGACCGGCCCCTGCCGCGCACCACTGGCCGCGGCAAGGCCCCGCTCCGCCCCACCGACGGACAGGCCGGCCCAGCGTCTTCGGGGTCACTATGCGGGTGGTGCCCGGGCCGGCCGGATTCTCCGCGCGGCCGATCCGGCTCGGGCGGCCCCCGGCCCGCTGCCGGTGCGGGTGAGCATGGCGGGCCAGGAAGCGGACGGCGCCTTCCACCTCGGCGGGCTGCGCCCCGGTGGGCAGGGTGGTGTCGAAGTTGTGGCCGTCGGGAGCGTCCGGGGCCCGCCAGTGCAGGACGGGAGCGAGTCCGCCGCTGCCCTGGGCGAGGAACCAGGCAAGGCGACCGTGGGCGCGGGCCACTGCCACGGCCAGCACGGCGAGAGCCTCGCGCAGGCCCGCGAGCCGGTCGATCCGGGGCAGCTTCTCCTGCGCGTCCGCCGGCCCCATGGACGCATCGAGGGCCCGGCCGTGTCCCGCACGAGCGCCAGGTCGGCCGCGGCAGGTTCCCACACACCCTGCGCGAGTTGGTACTGCGCCTCCTGGGCGACCCGCCCAACCGCCGTGAACATGCCCATGTGTGGCAGACCATCGGCGCACCCTCGCGCCGCGGGGTGGTGCGCCTTCGCTTGGCGGGCGGTGGGGGCGTAGCGTCGAAGACGACACCCGGTCCAGGACGGCGGCCGCGGGGCAGCGGCCGTGCATGGCGCCGGTTGCTGCTGGGAGGTGGCCCAGTTGCTCCCGCAGGCGCCGGTGACGCGGTCCGCGTTCGATACCGGCGATCCGGAGGCCCTGTACGAGTTCATGCGCCGGGCCTATGCCGGCGCCCATGTCCGGGTCGGCCGCCAGGAGGACGGGGAGCGGATGTCGGCCGTCAGTCCGGCCTGTGGCGCGTTCGGCATGGACGAGGTGCACCTGCCGATGCGGGTGCGGACCGATCCGTTCCGCCGCGAGACGTTCGTGTACCTGCGCTAGGGGCGGCGGCGGACGGCGGGGGCCGGGCGGCTGGGGTGCCTACCCCTCCGGGGCGCCGATCGACTTCGACACCGACACCATCGACGACCGGGTGGTCTCCCTGCCCAGGGAGGTCGTGGCCCGGACGGCGGCCGCCGTCGACGGGGGCGGCACGGTGCGGTTCACCGGCTGGGCACCGGTGTCCGCGGACCGGTGCCGGCTGTGGGAGGAGACCGTGGCCTTCGTGCACGGGCTGCTGGCCGCCGAACGGTAGGACAACAACGGGACGGGGGCGCGGCCTGGTCCTGCCACAGTGGCCCTGCGCCGACCGGTCGCCCCACTACGCCAGGTGCCGGCCTTGGTGGTTGCGGCCGGCCGGGGCAGTCGTGGGCGAGGAGGCATGGATGCGCAATGCGGGGGGAGGCGCCGTGCCAAGTTTCGGCAGTGAGGAGGCAGTTGTGAGCGGTATGTGGGACTACCGGAACGCGGTCGGCTACACCCCGGGCACGGATCTGACCGGCTACCGGGTCGAGGCCGAGGACGGCCACATCGGCAGGATCGACAAGCACACGGAGGACGTCGACTCCTCCCACATCGTGGTCGACACCGGCCCGTGGATCTTCGGCAAGCACGTCCTGCT
>NZ_JBFBJY010000102.1:0-21660 GCF_040702125.1 Kitasatospora sp. NPDC085895
GCGACCCGATGAGGATCTGGAAGTGGTGTTTCAAGGGATTGGCCGCTCCGGGACCGTCCGCGCAGATGCGTGTCCGGTGCTCCCTGCCGAGCGACTAGGAAACACTACGCCGAACGGGGAGCGGATGCAAACGAACCGGCCGGCTCCTCGGGGAGAGGGGCCGGCCGGTGGTCGGGGGCGGGGCGGTTCAGCTGTTGGTGGGGAAGCCGAGGTTGATGCCGCCGTGCGACGGATCGAGCCAGCGCTGGGTCACGACCTTGCCGCGGGTGAAGAACTGGACGCCGTCGGGGCCGTAGGCGTGGGCGTCGCCGAAGAGCGAGGCCTTCCAGCCGCCGAAGGAGTAGTAGGCGACGGGGACGGGGATCGGCACGTTGATGCCGACCATGCCGACCTCCACCTCGTTCTGGAAGCGCCGGGCGGCGCCGCCGTCGTTGGTGAAGATGGCCGTGCCGTTGCCGTACGGGTTGCTGTTGATGAGGGCCAGGCCCTCCTCGTAGGTGGAGACCCGGACGACCGAGAGGACCGGACCGAAGATCTCGTCGCTGTAGACGGACATGCCCGGCTTCACGTGGTCGAACAGGGTGGGGCCGAGCCAGAACCCGTCCGCGGTCGGGGCGCCGTTGACGTCCTCGGCCGCGATCGCGTGCTTGCGGCCGTCGACCGCCAGTTCGGCGCCGTCGGCGAGGCCGGACTCGACGTAGGAGGTGACCTTGTCGCGGTGCTGGCCGGTGACCAGCGGGCCCATCTCGGAGTCGCCGTTGCAGCCGGGGCCGACCTTCAGCGCGGCGACACGGGACTTGATCTTCTCGACCAGCTCGTCGCCGATCGGGTCCACGGCGACCAGGACGGAGACCGCCATGCAGCGCTCGCCGGCCGCACCGAAGCCCGCGTTGACGGCGGCGTCGGCGCTCAGGTCGAGGTCGGCGTCGGGCAGCACCAGCATGTGGTTCTTCGCGCCGCCGAGGGCCTGGACGCGCTTGCCGTAGCGGGTGCCGGTCTCGTAGACGTAGCGGGCGATCGGGGTCGAGCCGACGAAGCTGACCGACTTGATGTCGGGGTGCTCCAGCAGGCGGTCGACCGCGACCTTGTCGCCGTGCACGACGTTGAAGACGCCGTCCGGCAGGCCGGCCTCCTTCCACAGCTCGGCGAGGAAGTTGGCGGCGGACGGGTCCTTCTCGGAGGGCTTCAGGACCACCGTGTTGCCGGTCGCGATGGCGATCGGGAAGAACCACATCGGCACCATGGCCGGGAAGTTGAACGGCGAGATGATCGCGACCGGGCCGAGCGGCTGGCGGATCGAGTAGACGTCGATGCCGGTGGACGCCTGCTCCGAGAAGCCGCCCTTGGAGAGCTGCGGGATGCCGCAGGCGTACTCCACGACCTCCAGGCCGCGGGCGAGCTCGCCGAGGGCGTCCGAGTGCACCTTGCCGTGCTCGGAGACGATGATCGATGCGAGCTCGTCCTTGCGGGCGTTGAACAGCTCGCGGAAGCGGAAGAGCACCTGGGTGCGCTTGGCCACGGACGAGCGACGCCACTCGGCGAACGCCGAGGCCGCAGCGGCGACGGCCTGGTCGACCTCGGCGATCTCGGCGAAGTCGACCTGGCCCGACACCTGTCCGGTGGCCGGATCGAAGATGTCACCGCGGCGGGGCGCGGCGCCGGCGGTGGCGACGGGGGCGCCACCGATCCAGTGGGTGACGTGCTTGTTCGGGCTGGACTTGCTCAAGATCGTCTGCCTCCGAAGTCCCGTGCGGTGTGTGGGCCGCCGGTACGTGGTAACGGCGCCGCCCGGCTTCGTCCGGACGACGGGATCACGGGGCTCCCGCGCTCGTAATCCAGTCTGCGGACCCTGCCGTCGGGCCTCAACGAGCAGCGTGACGGGGAACGGAGATTCACCCTTACAGGTCGTCGGGCTGCTCCGCCTCGACGTCCTCCAGATAGGGGTCGTGCAGCCCGTCGTCGTCCTCCCGGGCCTCCATCAGGTCCAGTCGGAGGTCCTGCGCCCAGGCCTGGGCCCAGGCCGAACGGGCCGCGGCGTCCGGGTGGACGAACGCGGCCGCGGACTCCAGCCGGTCGGCGAGCACCACCGGCTGGAACTCCTCGCCGAGCGCGCCGGCCAGGGCCAGCAGCTCGCCCTCGGAGAAGGGGCCGCTCAGCACGTGCAGGGCGGCGAGGTCCTCCGGCAGGCCCCGGTCGCAGAGGAGGAGCACGGCGAGCGCGGCGGCGTCCGGCAGCGCGACCACCGGGACGGGGGCACCGGGGAGCAGCACGGCGGGGTGCCTCAACGGCTCCTTGCGCAGTTCGATCGGGCAGGGCGTGCCGGTCAGCTGGATCTGGCGCGGGGTGCCGGGCTGGACGTCGGCGCGGTGGCCGGCCGCGCGGAGGTGTTCGGCGAGGCCGGCGGCGATGTCGGCGAGGGGCGGGCCCTCGCCGGTGACGAGGACGAGTCCGGTGGAGCGGGTGGCGGGGAGGCCGTGGGCGGCGAGCGCGTCGGGACCGGCGAGGGCGAGGGCGTACCGGAGGCAGAGCGGCTGGGCGGTCTCCAGCAGCCGGAGGTGCTCGTCGGAGAGCGCGCTTGCGGTCATGGGGCCAGTCTGGCGCGGTTCACCCTCGGGGTGGCGTTGCGGTGACCCTGCGGGTGGGCGGTTCGGCCCTGCGGGTGGACGGTTCGGTCGGCGGGTGGGCGGTTCGGTCGGCGGGTCACGGGAGGCCGGTGAGTCGGGCGGCGGCGTCGTGGAGGGCGAGTTCGAGGCGGCGGGGGTCGACGAGCCGGCCTGTGCCGTCCGGGGGGATCAGCCAGTGCAGGGCGCGGTCGGTGCCGTCCGGGTGGGGGACGGTGAGGGCGGTGCCGTGGCCGAGGGTGCGGATGCCGGAGCCGAGCCAGCCGTCGGCGGTGCCGGTGGGGACGAGGAAGGCGACGGTGCCGGCGGTGCGGTCCTGGAGGACGGGGCCCGGTCCGGGGAGGCGGGCGAGGGCGTCGAGGGCGGTGCGTCCGAACGGGCCGGGGGTGAGGACGGCGTCCCACTGGCGACCGGCGGGCAGCGGGGCGGGGCGGCGGCCGCTCCGTTCCCAGGTGCGCAGGAAGGCGCGCGGGTCGGGGGCGGCCGCGGCGAGCCAGGCTGCGGCGGTGCGGGCGGTGGGCGGCATCGGTGCTCCTCGGGACGGTCGGGGTCGCTCACCGGGGAGAGGGCGGCGGGTGCGGGTTCTTACACGGTTTCGGCGGTTCTCGGTCCAGGCGGTTCTCGGTCCGGGCGTTGGTCGGCGGCCGGACGCGGACGTGCCGCGGGGCGCATCCGGGCCGGGTGGCCGGGGTGCGCCCCGCGGTGGCGTCGGCGGTCGGGCCGGCGGTGGGGTCAGCTGTCGAAGCCGAGGCCGAGGCGGTCCAGGGTGCGCAGCCAGAGGTTGCGCCGGCCGCCGCGGCGGTCGGCGCGGTCGAGCGACCAGCGGGTGAGTTCGATGCCGGCCCAGCGGACGGGTTCGGGCGGGAAGGGGAGCGGCTTCTTGCGGACCATCTCCAGTTCGGTGCGTTCGGTGCGTTCGCCGGAGAGGAGGTCGAGCATGACCTCGGCGCCGAAGCGGGTGGCGCCGACGCCGAGGCCGGTGAAGCCGGCGGCGTAGGCGACGCGGCCGTGGTGGGCGGTGTCGAAGAAGGCGGAGAAGCGGCTGCAGGTGTCGATGGCGCCGCCCCAGGCGTGGGTGAAGCGGACTCCTTCGAGCTGGGGGAAGGTCTCGAAGAACTGCCGGGAGAGGGTGCGGAAGGTGTCGGGGCGCTGGTCGTGCTCGGCGCGGACCTTGCCGCCGTAGTGGTAGATGGCGTCGTAGCCGCCCCAGAGGATGCGGTTGTCGGCGGAGAGCCGGAAGTAGTGGAACTGGTTGGCGCTGTCGCCGAGGCCCTGGCGGCCGCGCCAGCCGACGGCGGCCATCTGCTCGTCGTTGAGGGGTTCGGTCATGAGGGCGTAGTCGTAGACCGGGACGATGTAGGGGCGGACGCGCTTGAGCAGGGACGGGAAGACGTTGGTGCCGAGGGCGACGCGGCGGGCGAAGACCCGGCCGTAGGGGGTGCGGACGGCCATGCCGGTGCCGTGTTCGACGAGGGTGAGGGCCTTGGTGCGTTCGTGGATGCGGACGCCCTGCCGGAGGCAGGCCTTCTTGAGGCCCCAGGCGAGTTTGGCGGGGTGGACCATGGCGACGCCGTCGCGGTCCCAGAGGCCGCCGAGGAAGGTGGGCGAGTCGACCTCGCGGCGCACCTGGTCGGCGTCGAGGACGGTGGTGGCGAGGCCGTGTTCGGCGAGGGCCTCGGCGACCTCGTGGAGTTCGTCGAGCTGGTGGGGTTCGGTGGCGACGTCGATCTCGCCGGTGCGCTCCCACTCGCAGTCGAGGTCGTACGTCTTGACGGCGTCCTCGATGGCGTCGAGGTTGGCGCGGCCGAGTTCTTCGAGCCGGTTCAGTTCGGCGGGCCAGCGCTGCAGGCCGTTGCCGAAGCCGTGGGTGAGGCTGGCGGCACAGAATCCGCCGTTGCGCCCGGAGGCCGCCCAGCCCACCTCGTCCGCCTCGACGAGGACGACGTCCTGCGAGGGGTCGCGTTCCTTGGCGAGGAGCGCCGTCCACAGGCCGGAGTATCCGCCGCCGACGACCAGCAGGTCGCAGGTGGTGTCGCCGACGAGGGCGGGGAGGGCCTCGGGCCGACCCGGGTCCTCCAGCCAGAACGAGGTGGGTTTGACGTCACTGAGCGCACGGGCGGAGTCCATGCCGTATCAGCCGCTTTCTGATGGTCGTTCGGGCGTCGGTCAGTAGAACGGGGAGGAGGAGTGGTGCGGCATCAGGCGCGGGCCTTCCGGCGGTTGCCGATCCACTGTCCGGCGACGGTGAGGACGACGGCCGCGAGGAACATCGCGGTGCCGATCACGTTCACCTGGACGGGGATGCCGCGCTGCGAGGCGCCCCAGACGAACATCGGGAAGGTGACGGTGGTGGGGCCCGAGTTGAACTGGGTGATGATGAAGTCGTCGAAGGACAGGGCGAAGCTGAGCAGCGCGCCGGCGGCGATGCCGGGGGCGGCGAGCGGCAGGGTGATCTTGAGGAAGGTCTGCACCGGGGTGGCGTAGAGGTCCTGGGCGGCCTGTTCGAGGCGCGGGTCCATGCTCATGACGCGGGCCTTGACGGCGGTGACCACGAAGCTGAGGCAGAACATGATGTGTGCGATCAGGATCGTGGTGAAGCCGAACGGGATGCGCATGTTGAGGAAGAGCGTGCCGAGCGAGGCGGCCATGACGACCTCGGGCATGGCCATCGGCAGGAAGATCAGCCCGGTGGTGGCGGAGCGGCCGCGGAAGCGGTAGCGGGCCAGGGCGAAGGCGACCATGGTGCCGAGGACCGTGGCGCCTGCGGTGGCCGCGAGGGCGAGCTGCAGGCTGAGGACGAGCGAGCCGCACATGTCGGCGACGCCGCAGGGGTCCGTCCAGGCGTCGGTGGAGAACTGGGCCCACTCGTAGTTGAACTTGCCGGCGGGCTTGTTGAACGAGAAGAGCAGGACGACCAGGTTGGGCAGGACGAGGTAGGCGAGGGCGAGGACGCCCGCGAGGGTGACGAGGTTGCGGCGCAGCCAGCTGGACACCTTGTTCATCAGACCAGGTCCTCCGTTCCGGCCTTGCGCATGTAGACCGTCACCACGCCCAGGATCAGGGCCATCAGGATGAAGCTCAGGGCTGCCGCCGTGGGGTAGTCGAGCACGTTGAGGAACTGCTTCTGGATGCCGTTGCCGACCATCTGCTCGCTGGGGGAGCCGAGCAGCTGGGCGTTGATGTAGTCGCCGGAGGCGGGGATGAAGGTGAGCAGGGTGCCGGCGACGACGCCGGGCAGGGAGATCGGGAAGGTCACCTTGCGGAAGGTGGTGAAGGGCTTGGCGTAGAGGTCGCCGGCGGCCTCGTGCAGCCTGGGGTCGATCCGCTCCAGCGAGGTGTAGAGCGGGAGGATCATGAACGGCAGGAAGTTGTAGGTGAGGCCGCAGACCACGGCGAGCGGGGTGGCGAGGACGCGGTGGCCGGCGGTGAGGCCGAGCGCGTCGGTGAGGTCGAGGACGTGCAGGGTGTTGAGCGCGCCGACCACGTAGCCGCCGTCGGACAGGATGGTCTTCCAGGCCAGGGTGCGGATCAGGAAGCTGGTGAAGAACGGCGCGATCACCAGGATGAGGATGACGTTGCGCCACCGCTTGCCGGCCTTGAAGGCGATCGTGTATGCGAGCGGGTAGCCGATGGCGAGGCAGAGCACGGTGGCGGTGGCGGCGTACGCGAAGGAGCGGACGAAGTGCCACTTGTACTCGGTGAAGGCGTCCCAGTAGGTGGCGAAGTGCCAGGTGACGCGGAAGCCCTCCTCCAGCGAGCCGGTCTGCAGGGAGGTGGAGCCCTGGTAGACCATCGGCACCGCGAAGAAGACCACGAGCCAGGCGATGCCGGGCAGCAGCAGCCAGTACGGGACGAGCTTGCGCCGGGTGCGCCGGGGCGGCGCGGGGGGTGCGGCGTCCTGGAGCGGGGCCGTCTCGGTGGTGGTGGTCACGCGTCCTCCTCCGCGGTGCCGGCGTCGATCGCCTGGGAGGCGTCGAGCGCGAAGGAGTGGGCGGGGTTCCAGTGGACCTGGACGGTGGCGCCGGGGACGATCCGGCTGTCGCGCTCCATGTTCTGCTCGAAGACGGCGATGTCCTGGCCGGTGCCGGTGCGGACGGTGTACTGGGTGGAGACGCCGATGAAGCTGGAGTCGACGACGGTGCCGACCAGGCGGTTGCGGTCCTCGGGGACGTCCGTGGAGGAGTGCGCGATGGTGATCTTCTCGGGGCGGACGCCGAGGTGGACCTTGGTGGCGTCGGTGGCGCAGCGGGCGCGGGGGACGGCGAGGCGGGTGCCGCCGGCGCTGAGCAGGAGCTCGTCGCCGGAGTTCCCGGTGACCTCGGCGGGGATGAGGTTGGACTGGCCGAGGAAGTTGGCGACGAAGGTGGTCGCGGGGTTCTCGTAGAGGTCGGCGGGGGCGCCGAGCTGCTCGATGCGTCCGCCGTTCATCACCGCGATGGTGTCGGCCATGGTCATGGCCTCCTCCTGGTCGTGGGTGACGTGGACGAAGGTGATGCCGACCTCGGTCTGGATGCGCTTGAGTTCGAGCTGCATCTGGCGGCGGAGCTTGAGGTCGAGGGCGCCGAGCGGTTCGTCGAGCAGCAGGACCTGCGGGTGGTTGATGAGGGCGCGGGCGACGGCGACGCGCTGCTGCTGGCCGCCGGAGAGCTGGTGCGGCTTGCGGCGGGCGAGCGGGCCGAGTTCGACCAGCTCCAGCATGTCCTCGACCTGCTTCTTGACGTCCTTCTTGCCGCGGCGGCGCAGGCCGAAGGCGACGTTCTCGTAGATGTCGAGGTGCGGGAAGAGCGCGTAGCTCTGGAAGACGGTGTTGACCGGCCGCTTGTACGGGGGCAGGGCGGTGACGTCCTGTCCGCCGATGAGGACGGTGCCGGAGGTCGGGTCCTCCAGGCCGGCGATCATGCGCAGGGTGGTGGTCTTGCCGCAGCCGGACGCGCCGAGCAGGGCGAAGAAGGAGCCCTGGGGGATCGTCAGGTCGAGGGGGTGGACGGCGGTGGAACTGCCGTAGGTCTTGCTGATGCCGGTGAGCCGTACGTCGCCGCCCGAGGGGGTTTCGGCGGGGCCGGTGGCCTTCGCGGTGGTGTCGGTCGCCTGGTCGGTCATGGTGTGGTCCTATCTCCGAGGCCGGTGGTCGGGGGCGTGGGTCAGGCGCCGATGAGCTTGGAGAACCTGTCCTCGAAGTCGCTCTCCTCGGCCTCGCCGAGGCTGCGGAAGTTGTGGACCTTGGCGGCCATCTCGGGGGTGGGGATGACCAGGGGGTTGGCGGCGGCGTCGGCGTCGAGCTTGGCGAGTTCGGCCTGTGCGCCGGTGACCGGGGAGACGTAGCCGATGCCTGCGGTGAGCCGGGCGGCTATCTCGGGCCGGTAGTAGAAGTCGATGAGCCGTTCGGCGTTGTGCTTGTGCTGGGCGCGGGCCGGGATCAGCATGTTGTCGGTCGACGCGACGTAGCCCTTGTCCGGGACGACGAACTCGATGTCGGGGTTGTCGGCCTTGAGCTGGATGAGGTCGCCGCCCCAGGCGACGCAGGCGGCGATGTCGCCGGAGGACAGCTCCTGGCCGTAGTCGTTGCCGGTGAACTTGCGGATCTGCTTGCTGTCGACGCCCTTCTGGAGGCGGGCGATCGCGGCGGCGTAGTCGTCGGCGGTGAACTTCGCCGGGTCCTTGTCCATGTCGAGCAGGGTCATGCCGATGGTGTCGCGCATCTCCGACAGGAAGGTGACGCGGCCCTTGAGCTCGGGGTCGTCGAGCAGCTGGGAGACGCTGGTGACGGCCTTCCCCTTGGTCGCCTTCTTGTTGTAGGCGATGACGACCTGGATGCCCGCCCACGGGTAGGAGTAGAGGCGGCCCGGGTCCCAGTCGGGGGCGCGGAAGCGGGCCTCCAGGTTGGTGATCGCGGTGGTGATCCTGGACTGGTCGAGCTTCTGCACCCAGCCGAGGCGGATCAGCCGGGCGGCCATCCAGTCGGTGAGGACCATGACGTCGCGCCCGGTGTCCTGGCCGGCGGCGAGCTGCGGCTTGACCTTGCCGAAGAACTCGACGTTGTCGTTGACGTCCTCGGTGTACTTGACCTTGACGCCGGTGGCCGCGGTGAAGGCGTCGAGGGTGCCGTGCTTCTGCTCGTCCTTGGGGTCGACGTCGACGTACAGCGGCCAGTTGGAGAAGTTGAGGACCTTGTCGGTGTCGGAGAGGTCCTTCGCGGCGGCGTTGGCGGCCTCGCCCGAGGTGCCGTTGGTGCTCTTCGCCGGCGGGATGCCGCAGGCGGTGAGGGTGCCCGCGCCGGCCGCGAACGCACCGGCGCGCAGCACCGTCCGGCGGCTGAGGGCGGCGCGGCCGTTGGTGAGGCTGCGTTCCCAGGCCTTGCGGACCGGCTCCGGCAGGCCGTCGGTGATCTCGTGTCGCTGCATGCGGGGACACCCTCCTGAGGGGGCTCGGGCGTGGGGGACGGACGGGGTTATCGGTCCCCGAAGATCGTGCGGTGCCAATCCTTGCGGGCCACCGCGGTGGTGTCGTACATGACGTGCTTGACCTGGGTGTACTCGTCGAGGGAGTACTGCGACATGTCCTTGCCGTAGCCGGAGGCCTTGTAGCCTCCGTGCGGCATCTCGCTGATGATCGGGATGTGGTCGTTGACCCAGACGCAGCCGGCCGCGATCTCGCGGGTGGCGCGCAGCGAGCGGTGGACGTCGCGGGTCCAGGCGGACGCGGCGAGGCCGTAGGGGGTGTCGTTGGCGAGCCGCAGGCCCTCCTCGTCGCTGTCGAAGGGCAGGACGACGAGGACGGGGCCGAAGATCTCGCCCTGGACGACCTCGCTGTCCTGGGCGGCGCCGGTGATCAGGGTGGGCTGGTGGTAGGCGCCGAGGGTGAGGTCGGTGCCGTCGTGGCCCTTGGTGCCGGTGCCGCCTCCGGTCACGACGGTGGCGCCGTCGCGGCGGGCGCGCTCGACGAAGCCGGCGACGCGGTCGCGGTGGGCGAAGGAGACCAGCGGGCCGAGGTCGGTCTGCGGGTTGCGCGGGTCGCCGAGGCGGACGGCGGCGTACAGGTCGGCGACCCCGGCGACGAAGGCGTCGTAGAGCGGGCGCTGGACGTAGGCGCGGGTGGCGGCGGTGCAGTCCTGGCCGCTGTTGATGAGGGAGGCGGCGACCGCGCCGTGCACGGCGGCCTCCAGGTCGGCGTCGTCGAAGACCACGAACGGGGCCTTGCCGCCGAGTTCGAGGTGGGTGCGCTTGACGGTGGCGGTGGCGAGTTCGGCGACCCGCTTGCCGACCTCGGTGGAGCCGGTGAACGACACCATCGACACCGCGGGGTGGGAGACGAGGTGCTCGCCGGCGGTGCGGCCGGCGCCGGTGATGACGTTGACGACGCCGTCGGGGATGCCGGCCTCGGTGCACGCGGCGGCGAACATCAGCGAGGTCAGCGGGGTGAGCTCGGCGGGCTTGAGGACGATGGTGTTGCCCGCGGCGATCGCCGGGAGGATCTTCCAGGCGGCCATCTGCAGGGGGTAGTTCCACGGCGAGATCGAGCCGACCACGCCGATCGCCTCGCGGCGCACGTACGAGGTGTGGTCGCCGGAGTACTCGCCGGCGGCCTTGCCCTCCAGGTTGCGGGCGGCGCCGGCGAAGAAGGCGGTGTTGTCGATCGTGCCGGGGACGTCGAACTCGGTGGAGAGCTTGATCGGCTTGCCGGTCTGCGCGGTCTCGACGCGGGCGAACTCCTCGGCGTGCTCGGCGAGGACGCCGGCCAGCCGGCCCAGGGCCTCGGCGCGGGTGCCGGGGGTGGCGCGGGACCACTCGGGGAGGGCGGCGCGGGCCGCGCCGACCGCGGCGTCGACGTCGGCGGGCGAGGCCAGCACGACCTCCTCCACGGTGCTGCCGTCGGCCGGGTTGACCACCCGGAACCGCTCGTCGCCGCTCCCTGTGACCATCCGCCCGGCGATGTGCTGCGCGCCGGCGCCGAAGCTGGTCAGGTCCATCTGCTGTCCTCCATGTGCCCGGTGGTTCGGCTTCCGCACGCCGGGGCGCGGATGCCGCCGCACGCCCATGCTTCCTCGGCGGTGCGGCGATGCCCGTACGCCATGGCCGGAGACTGGTCCAGTCGCCGCATAGCAGACGGAGAGATCCGAAGCGGTGGTTCACCGGGATTGCGCGATCCTGACAGGCCCAGTTTTCTTCCACAAGGGATTCCGCTGTTGCCTTCTGGTTACGCTGCGGATTCCGCTGCCGCGTCCCGGTTTTCGCCACTTCCGATTGCCTGACCATGCCGTCTCGGGCGATCGGGTGACAAGGGTCACTCCGGCAGGCCCGGCGGCAAGGGGTTTACAGGGTGCAAGGCGGCGCGGCGGGTGGGCGGGCACCGCGCCGAGGCAAGATTTCCCTGACAACCCTGAGCAGCTGGAGGCCCGCGATGCTCCCCACCGTCGCCCGGGTGCTGGACCTGGACGTGATGCGGCGCGGACTGCCCGACGTGGTGGCCGGTGCGGACCACCTGGAGCGGCCCGTCCGCTGGGTCCACGTGAGTGAGCTGCCGGACGTCGCCGGCGTCCTGCAGGGCGGCGAGCTGGTGCTCACCACCGGCATCGCCCTGCCCGAGCAGCGCGAGGGCCTGGCCCGCTACGTCCACGAGCTCGCCGACGTCGGCGCCGCCGGCCTGGTCGTCGAGTTCGGCCGCCGCTACTTCGACTCGCTGCCGCGGGCGCTGGTCAACGCCGCCGAGCAGCGCGGACTGCCGCTGATCGCGCTCCGCCGCGAGCTGCGCTTCGTCGCCGTCACCGAGGCGGTGCACGCCCTGGTGGTCAACGCCCAGCTGGAGCAGTTGCGCACCTCCGAGGCGGTGCACCAGGTCTTCAACGAGCTGGCGGTGGAGGGCGCCGAGCCCGCCGAGGTGGTGCGGCAGGTGGCGCAGCTGGCCGGTGCGCCGGTGGTGCTGGAGAACCTGGCGCACCAGGTGCTGGCGCACGAGAGCGCCGGCCGGCCGGAGGCGGAGCTGCTGGAGGGCTGGGAGGCGCGTTCGCGCGGGGTCCGCCCGCCGGGCCGCACCGGGCACGACCCGCGCAGCGGCTGGCTGGTCACCGCGGTCGGCGCGCGCGGCCAGGACTGGGGGCGGCTGGTGCTGATCGGCGGGCCGGGCGCGCTGCCGGAGGGCACCGCGCACCCGCACGCGATGATGCTGGAGCGCGGCGCGGCGACGCTGGCGCTGAACCGGCTGGTGGTGCGCGACCGGGAGAGCCTGGAGCGGCAGACCCACCGCACGCTGCTGTCGGGCATCCTCACGCACGCCCTGACGGTCAGTGAGGTCGCGCTGCGGGCGCAGGCGCTGGGGGTGCCGCTGGAGGGGCGGCGGCTGGTGGGCGTGGTGCTGCGGCAGCGCCGCGGGGCGGTGCCGGCCGCGCTGGAGGCGCAGGCCCGGCTGCGGGACTTCACCGAGCTGGCGGCGACGGCGATCCGCGGCTGTCGGCTGTCGGCGCTGGTCGGCGCGCTGGACGACGAGGGCGTCGGGATGCTGATCGCGCTCGGCTCGCAGCAGGACGAGCACGCGGCGCTGGAGGCGTTCGCGGCGGCGCTGCGCAAGCTGGTGGCGGACGGTGCGCGGGACGCGGCGGCGCCGCCGCCGGAGCCGGTGGTCGCGGTGGGCTCCTCGGTGGGGTCGGTGCGCGACGCCCGGCGCACCCTGCTGGAGGCGACCCAGGTCGCGGACGCGGCGCTGCACGACGCCCCGGGCGGCCGGGCGGCCGCCTACTACCGGCTGCCGGACGTCCGGCTGCGCGGTCTGCTGCACCTGCTGCGCGACGACGAGCGGCTGCAGACGTACGTGGAGCGCGAGCTGGGGCCGCTGCTGGCGTACGACGCCGAGCACGGCGGGCAGTTGGTGCGGATGCTGCGGATCTACCTGGAGCAGGGCCGCAACAAGTCGGCGGCGGCGGACGCGGCGCACCTGTCCCGGCCGTCGTTCTACGACCGGCTGCACAAGGTGGAGCGGATCCTCGGGGTGGACCTGGACCAGGTGGAGTCCTGCCTGTCGCTGCACGTGGCGCTGCTGGCGCTGGACGCGGTGCGCCGCTGAGCGCGGGCGCGACGGAGCGGCCCCGGGGCGGTTCGCCCCGGGGCCGCTCCGTCGCGCGGGTCAGACGGTGTGCGCGTCGGTGAGGGTGAGGACCTCGTCGAGGATCGCGAGGCCGGCCTTGGCCTCCTCCGCGCTGACGGTGCACGGCGGCACCACGTGGAAGCGGTTCATGTTGACGAAGGGCCACAGGCCGCGCTGCTTGCAGGCGGCGGCCAGCTCGGCCATCGGCGCGTTGGCCGGTCCGGCCGCGTTGTAGGGGACCAGCGGCTCGCGGGTCTCGCGGTTCTTGACCAGGTCGAGCGCCCAGAAGACGCCGAGGCCGCGGACCTCGCCGATCGAGGGGTGCCGCTCGGCGAGCTCGCGCAGGCCGGGGCCGATCACGCTCTCGCCGATCCGCTTGGCGTTCTCGACGATGCCCTCCTCCGCCATCGCGTTGATGGTGGCGACGGCCGAGGCGCAGGCCAGCGGGTGGCCGGAGTAGGTGAGGCCGCCGGGGAAGACCCGCTCGTCGAAGGTGGCGGCGATCTCCGGGTTGATGGCGACGCCGCCGAGCGGGACGTAGCCGGAGTTGACGCCCTTGGCGAAGGTCAGCAGGTCCGGGGTGATGCCCCAGTTGTCGGCGGCGAACCACTCGCCGGTGCGGCCGAAGCCGGCCATGACCTCGTCGAGGATGAAGACGATGCCGTGGCGGTCGCAGATCTCCCGGACGCCCTGCAGGTAGCCGGGCGGCGGGATCAGCACGCCGGCGGTGCCGACGACCGTCTCCAGGATGATCGCGGCGACGGTGGCCGGGCCCTCGAAGGCGATGACCTGCTCCAGGTGGGCGAGCGCGCGCTCGCACTCCTGCGCCTCGTTCTCGGCGTGGAAGACCGAGCGGTAGGCGTAGGGGCCCCAGAAGTGGACGATGCCGGAGACGCCCGTCTCGTTGGCCCAGCGGCGGGGGTCGCCGGTCAGCGCGATGGCGTTGGCGGTGGCGCCGTGGTACGAGCGGTAGGTGGAGAGCACCTTCTGACG
Organism: Kitasatospora sp. NPDC085895; assembly: GCF_040702125.1. Classification (NCBI taxonomy): domain Bacteria; kingdom Bacillati; phylum Actinomycetota; class Actinomycetes; order Kitasatosporales; family Streptomycetaceae; genus Kitasatospora; species Kitasatospora sp. NPDC085895. Next base: position 13,689 of record NZ_JBFBJY010000102.1, read on the forward strand.
GCCGGTGTGCAGGCGGGCCATCCGGATGGCGTTCTCGTTGGCCTCGGCGCCGCCGTTGGTGAAGAAGATCTTGTTCAGCTCGCCGGGGGTGCGCTCGGCGATCAGCCGGGCGGCCTCGCTGCGCGGCTCGACGGCGAAGCCGGGCGCGATGGTGCAGAGCTTGGCCGCCTGCTCCTGGATCGCGGCGACGACCTTCGGGTGCTGGTGGCCGATGTTGGTGTTCACCAGCTGGGAGGAGAAGTCGAGGTAGCGGTTGCCCTCGTAGTCCCAGAAGTAGGAACCCTCGGCGCCGGCCACCGCGAGGGGGTCGATCAGCGCCTGGGCGGACCACGAGTGGAAGACGTGCGCGCGGTCGGCGGCCTTGACGGCCTGGCCTGCGGCTGAGTCAGCGGTGGGGATGCTCATGCGGCCAGCCTAGGGAGCACGGGGGCCGCGAGGCAGTTGCACCATGTCACCCGATCGGCGCGTCGCCGTGACAGGGTGGCAAAGCGCGGGGGCGCGGGCGGCCGCGCTGTGCGCGCAGCTGCCCGCGCCCCCGGGTGCGCCGGTCGCGTCGGTCGGTCAGATCGCGGTCATGACGTGCTTGACGCGGGTGTAGTCCTCGAAGCCGTAGGAGGACAGGTCCTTGCCGTAGCCGGACTTCTTGAAGCCGCCGTGCGGCATCTCGGCGACCAGCGGGATGTGGGTGTTGATCCAGACGCAGCCGAAGTCCAGGCGGCGGGACATCCGCATGGCGCGGGCGTGGTCCTTCGTCCAGACGGAGGAGGCGAGGGCGTACTCGACACCGTTGGCGTAGCCGACGGCCTCGTCCTCGTCGGTGAACTTCTGCACGGTGATGACCGGGCCGAAGACCTCGCGCTGGATGATCTCGTCGTCCTGCAGCAGACCGGAGACGACGGTCGGGGCGTAGAAGTAGCCCTTGTCGCCGACCCGGTGGCCGCCGGCCTCGACCTTGGCGTGCCCGGGCAGGCGGTCGATGAAGCCGGTGACCTGGGCGAGCTGGTTGGCGTTGTTCAGCGGGCCGTAGAGGACGTCCTCGTCGTCGATGCCGCCGGTCTTGGTGTCGGCGGCGGCCTTGGCGAGGGCCTCGACGAAGGCGTCGTGGATCGACTCGTGCACCAGGACGCGGGTGGCGGCGGTGCAGTCCTGGCCGGCGTTGAAGAAGCCGGCGACCGAGATGCCCTCCACGGCCTCGGCGATGTCGGCGTCCTCGAAGACCACGACCGGGGCCTTGCCGCCGAGCTCCAGGTGGACGCGCTTGACGTCCTTGGAGGCGGACTCGGCGACCTGGATGCCGGCGCGGACGGAGCCGGTGATGGAGGCCATCGCCGGGACGGGGTGCTCGACCATCAGCTTGCCGGTCTCGCGGTCGCCGCAGATGACGTTGAAGACGCCGGCCGGCAGCTCCATGTCCTTGAGGATGCCGCCGATGATCTCGGCGAGCAGCACGGTCGAGGCCGGGGTGGTGTCCGAGGGCTTGAGGACGACGGTGTTGCCGGCGGCGATGGCCGGGGCGAACTTCCAGACCGCCATCATCATCGGGTAGTTCCACGGCGCGACCTGGGCGCAGACGCCGACCGGCTCGCGGCGGACGATGGAGGTCATGCCGTCCATGTACTCGCCCGCGGCCTTGCCCTCCAGCAGGCGGGCGGCGCCGGCGAAGAACCGGATCTGGTCGACCATCGGGCCGATCTCCTCGGAGAGGGTCAGCCCGCGCGGCTTGCCGGTGTTGCGGCACTCGGTGTCGACGATCTCGTCGGCCCGGGCCTCCACCGCGTCCGCGATCTTCAGCAGGAGCTTCTGGCGGGTCGAGGGGGTGGCGTCGCGCCACACGGGGAAGGCCTCGGCGGCGGCGGCCATCGCAGCGTCGACGTCGGCGGCGCCGGAGAGCGGGGAGGTCGCGTACACCTCGCCGGTCGTCGGGTCGATCACGTCCAGCGTGCGGCCGTCCGCCGCATCGACGAACTCGCCGTTGATGTAGTTGCGCAGCGTACGAAGGTCGCTCACGGGTCTCTCCTCGGTCTGGGCCTGCGGCGTTGCAGAATCCGGCGCCAGGGTACCTCCGGCGCACGGCTGGCCGGGTCGGACCGGCCGCGGTCCACTGGGGGTGTGTGCACGCCTGCGTGCGTACGTGGTCCAGGCTACCCAATGACCGACGGTATCGACAGGCTTCATCTCCGGACACAACGCAATCCGCATGCAATTTTGGAAACAGCGACGAAATCAGCACGACGACGGCTTGCGTGCCGCGCGGCGATCGTGCACAGTGGCGACGTGGCCAACCGCGACCGGAACGCCAGCGTTCCCCTCGACGCCGCCTCCAAGGCGATCATCGAACAGCTCCAGGAGGACGGGCGCCGCCCGTACGCCGCCATCGGCAAGGCCGTCGGCCTGTCGGAGGCCGCCGTACGGCAACGCGTCCAGAAGCTGCTCGACCAGGGCGTGATGCAGATCGTCGCCGTCACCGACCCCCTCACCGTCGGCTTCACCCGGCAGGCGATGGTGGGGATCCGGGTGGAGGGCGACATCGAACCGGTCGCGGACGCCCTGGCCGCGTTCGACGAGGTCGACTACGTCGTCTGCACCGCAGGCTCGTTCGACCTGCTGGCCGAGCTGGTGTGCGAGGACGACGAGCACCTGCTCGAAATGATCAACAAGCGCATCCGCGCGCTTCCCGGCGTGCGGAGCACCGAGAGCTTCGTTTATCTGAAGCTCCGGAAACAGACCTACACCTGGGGCACCAGATGACAGCCGACCCGGCGCAGAAGGACCTTTCCAAGACCGCCTACGACCACCTGTGGATGCACTTCACCCGCATGTCGTCGTACGAGAACTCCCCCGTCCCCACCATCGTGCGCGGTGAGGGCACCTACGTCTGGGACGACAAGGGCAGGAAGTACCTCGACGGCCTCGCCGGCCTGTTCGTGGTCCAGGCCGGTCACGGCCGCGAGGAGCTCGCCGAGGCGGCTGCCAAGCAGGCCAAGGAGCTCGCCTTCTTCCCGGTCTGGAGCTACGCCCATCCCAAGGCCGTCGAGCTCGCCGAGCGCCTGGCGAACTACGCCCCGGGCGACCTGAACAAGGTGTTCTTCTCGACCGGCGGCGGCGAGGCGGTCGAGACCGCCTGGAAGCTGGCCAAGCAGTACTTCAAGCTGACCGGCAAGCCGACCAAGTACAAGGTCATCTCCCGGGCCGTCGCCTACCACGGCACCCCCCAGGGCGCCCTGTCGATCACCGGCCTGCCGGGCCTGAAGGCCCCGTTCGAGCCGCTGGTGCCCGGCACCCACAAGGCTCCCAACACCAACATCTACCGCGCCCCCGAGTACCTGCAGGGCCCGGACGGCACCGTGGACCCGGAGGCCTACGGCCGCTGGTGCGCCGACCAGGTCGAGCAGGCCATCCTCTTCGAGGGCCCGGACACCGTCGCCGCCGTCTTCGTCGAGCCGGTGCAGAACGCCGGCGGCTGCTTCCCGCCGCCGCCCGGGTACTTCCAGCGCCTGCGCGAGATCTGCGACCGCCACGACGTGCTGCTCGTCTCGGACGAGGTCATCTGCGCCTTCGGCCGCCTCGGCACCATGTTCGGCGCCGACAAGTTCGGCTACCAGCCCGACATGATCACCTGCGCCAAGGGCATGACCTCGGGCTACTCCCCGATCGGCGCCACGATCATCTCGGACCGCATCGCCGAGCCGTTCTACAAGGGCGAGAACACCTTCCTGCACGGCTACACCTTCGGCGGCCACCCGGTGTCCTCCGCGGTGGCGCTGGCCAACCTCGACATCTTCGAGCGCGAGGGGCTCAACCAGCACGTGCTCGACAACGAGTCGCGCTTCCTGGGCACCCTGGACAAGCTGCGCGACCTGCCGATCGTCGGCGACGTCCGCGGCAACGGGTACTTCTACGGCATCGAGCTCGTGAAGGACAAGACCACCAAGGAGTCGTTCAACGACGACGAGGTGGAGCGCGTCCTCTACGGCTTCCTGTCGAAGGCGCTCTTCGACAACGGCCTGTACTGCCGCGCCGACGACCGCGGCGACCCGGTCGTCCAGCTGGCCCCGCCGCTGATCTCCGACCAGTCGACCTTCGACGAGATCGAGCAGATCCTGCGGGTCAGCCTCACCGACGCGTGGGCGAAGATCTGACCCTCCTCCCACCCTCCGCCAGGGCGGTCCCGGTCCACCGGGGCCGCCCTTCGGCGTGCCGAGGTGACGAACTCCGGATCCGACCGCCGGAATCACGGCGATTTGCCCGGAGATGGGCCAGTGTGCCGCAACCGCACCGCGACCTGTTCGTTCTAATCTGACGACTGTCATATCCCGACAAGGCACCAGGACGGTTCTCCATGTCAGCGGCCCCGCCCGACAACGACGTGTTGTGGGCCCGAGGGATCGTCAAGTCCCACCACGGCACACCCGCCCTGCGCGGAGTCTCGCTCGCCGTCCGGGAGGGCGAGGTGCTCGCCGTCACCGGCCCCCGCGGCTCCGGCAAGAGCACCCTGCTCGGCTGCCTCTCCGCCCAGCTGCCGGTCGACGAGGGCGAGGTCTGGTTCCACAGCTCCCCCGTGCACACCCTCGGCCGCACCGGACGCGAGAAGCTCCGCCGGGAGCGCTTCGGCTGGGTCGGCTCCGAGCCCCACCTGGTGCCGGAACTGACGGCCCGCGAGAACACCGCCCTGCCGCTGCTGCTCGCCGGCACCGGCCACCGCGCCGCGTACACCGCCGCCGCCGAATGGCTCGAACGCCTCGACGTCGCCGACTGTGCCAAGCGCCGCCCCGCCGAGCTGACCCAGGGCCAGCGCCAGCGGATCGCCGTCGCCCGGGCCCTCGCACCGCTGCCCCGGGTGGTCTTCGCCGACGACCCGGGCGCCCCCCTGCACCGCGAGGAGCGCGAACAGGTGCTGCGCATACTGGCGAGCGCCGCCCGCTCGCACGACCTCACCCTGCTCCTGGCCACCCACGACCCGGAGCCGGCCGGCCAGGCCGACCGCACCCTCACCCTGGTCGACGGCCGGATCTCCGGCACGTCCACCACCCCGGCGGGCACCGCCGACGGCAGGACCGCGGGCTCCACCGCCAGCGGCTCCACGGCCGTCACGGCCGCACGCTGAGAGCCGGGAGGACGACGTTGTTCCCACTCCGACTCGTCAGGGGCTACCGGGCACTCGACCTGGCCCGCTGGCTGCCCACCGCGACCGCCGCCGCGACCGCCGCCGCCTTCCTGCTCCGCTCGCTCGGCCGGGCCCTCGGCGAACCCGCCGCCACCTCGGTACCCCGGCTGCTCTGGTGCCTGCCCGCGCTGGCCGCGGTCGGCTGGCTCTCCGCCGCCGCCGCCCGCGCCGTGCCCGCCCAGCACCCCGAACGGATCGCCGGCCTCGCCGCGGCCGGCTACGGCCCCGTCCGCATCCGGCTGCTGATCGCCGTCGAGACCGCGCTCGCCGCCGCCCTCGGCAGCGTGCTCGCCCTGCTGCTCTTCCTCGTGCTGCGCAACGACATCGCCGGCCCGGGGCTCGCCGCCGACGTCGGCCTCGGCAGTTCGCTGCCGGCCGCCGCGCCGGTCACCCTGCTCGTCCTCGTGCCGCTGGTGGCCGGCTGCGCGGCCGCCGCGGCCGTCCCGCTGACCGACGCGCTCCCCGGCCGCACCGCCGTGGCCCGCAGCACCGGCTTCCACCCGGCGCGGATCGCCGTGCCCGTCGGACTCACCGTCGTCGGCATGGCCCTGGAGCTCTACGGACTGCGGCCCGGCGCCGAACAGGACGGCCGGCCCGTCGACCTGCCCGCCCACCTCGGCTCGGTCGGCACCGCCGCCCTCATCGGCTGGGCCCTCACCGCCCTCGGGCTCGCCCTGCTCACCGCGCCCCTGCTGGCACTCGCCGGCCGGGTGCTGGCCCTGCGCCGGCCCGGCCCGGTGCGGCTGCTCGCCGCCCGCTCGCTCACCGCGGAGGCCCGGCCGCTCGCCGGCCCGCTCGCGGTGCTCGTCCTCGGCCTCGCCGTCCTCGTCGCCGCACTCGGCTACGGCGACGAGCCCGACCTGCCCGTCCGCGCGGCCGTCCTCCTCGTCACCGGCTGCGCGGCCGGCGCCGTGGTCGCCCGCGCCCTGGAGATCCGCGCGGCCCGGCGGGAGGTGACCGCCGCCCTCGTCCGGCTCGGCGCCGAACCGGCGACGCTGCGCGCGGCCGTCGCCGTGCGGGCCGCCGCCGCGGTCGGCGTGCTACTCCTCACCGGCGGCCTGACCGCGCTGTTCGCCGCGGCCTGCCTGGTCTGACACCGGACGCCGGAAGGGCGGTGGACACCCGTCGGGTGTCCACCGCCCTTCCGTTGTGCTTCTCCCTGCGGGCCGGTCAGCCCGCGGCGGCCAGCTGGCCGCAGGCGCCGTCGATCTCCTGGCCGCGGGTGTCGCGGACGGTCGTCGGCACGCCGTGCGCCTGCAGGCGGCGGACGAACTCCCGCTCGTCCTCCGGGCGGGACGCCGTCCACTTGGACCCGGGCGTCGGGTTCAGCGGGATCAGGTTCACGTGCACCCGGTGGTTCTTGATCAGGCGGCCGAGCAGGTCCGCCCGCCACGCCTGGTCGTTGATGTCCTTGATCAGCGCGTACTCGATGGAGATCCGGCGGCCGGACTTGTCCGCGTAGTTCCACGCGGCGTCCAGCACCTCGTCGACCTTCCACCGGGTGTTCACCGGCACCAGCTCGTCGCGCAGCTCGTCGTCGGGCGCGTGCAGGGACAGCGCCAGGCGGCAGCTGAGGCCCTCGTCCGCGAAGCGGTGCATGGCGGGCACCAGGCCGACGGTGGAGACGGTGATGCCGCGCTGCGAGAGGCCGAAGCCGTCCGGCGCCGGATCGGTGAGCCTGCGGATCGCGGCCAGCACCCGGTTGTAGTTGGCGAGCGGCTCGCCCATGCCCATGAACACCACGTTGGAGAGCCGGGCCTCACCACCGGGAACAGCGCCGGTCTTCAGGTCCCGCATGCCCGAGGCGATCTGCTCCACGATCTCCGCGGTCGACAGGTTCCGGGTCAGGCCCGCCTGGCCGGTCGCGCAGAACGGGCAGTTCATGCCGCAGCCGGCCTGCGAGCTGATGCACATGGTGACCCGGTCCGGGTAGCGCATCAGCACCGACTCGACCAGGGTGCCGTCGAAGAGCCTCCACAGCGTCTTGCGGGTGGCGTCGTCGTCGCAGGACACGTGCCGGACCACCGACATCAGCTCGGGCAGCAGGCTCTCGGTGAGCTTCCCGCGGCTGGCCGCCGGGATGTCCGTCCAGGTCTCCGGGTCGTCGGACAGCCGGCCGAAGTAGTGGTTGGACAGCTGCTTGGCGCGGAACGGCTGCTCACCCAGCTCGGCGACGGCCTCCTTGCGCTCGGCGGGGCTGAGGTCGGCGAGGTGTCGCGGGGGCTTGGCGCCGCGCGGCGCGACGAAGGTCAGTTCTCCGGGCTTAGGCATGGTGCATCCAGTGTCGCAGATGCCGGAAGGAGGCCCGGCCGCGCTCCGCACCGCGGACCCGGCGCCGGCCGATCCGAGACCCGGCCCGGCCCAGCCCCGGTCGGCGTGACCCGGCCGCCGTGGCCCGGTCGGTGCGCCGCCGGTGCCGTCAGCCGTGGCCCGGGGAATCCGCGGGCTCCTCGGCCCAGGTGTGGAAGAGGGCGAGGGCCTCACCGAGGTTGAGCGGTCCGCAGACGGCGTGGAAGACGCCCTTCGCCGTCCAGGCCTCGATCCAGTCGTGCTCGCTGCGGTCGATGTGCCGGCGCGGGAGGCGGCGCCCGGCGAGAGGGGTGCCGCGGAGGTCCACGGACACCGTCCACCCGGGGTTGTCCAGGGTCTCGATCCTGATGACCCGCTCGTGCTCCCACCGGCCGTCGCACTGCGCGAGGTACCACTGCTGGAGCCGCTCCAGTGCCTGCCCGGTGGCGTTCACGGATGCCACGGTACCCACCCGGGCAGCACCCCTTCACGCCGCGAGCCCCGGGCGGTGGACGCCCG
>NZ_JBFBJY010000103.1:0-21585 GCF_040702125.1 Kitasatospora sp. NPDC085895
CCACCTGCGGGGCAGCACCTGGAAGCCTTTCACATCGGCATTCCGCGGCACCGCGACGATCTCCAGCCTCTCGCGCTCGGCGGCCCAGCCGACCAGTCCGGCGTCGACGACATTGACGTAGCCGCCGTCGACCCAGACCAGCCCGATCTGCGGAAACGCCTTCCGGATCCCGGCGAGGACCAGTTTTGCGCCCGCCCGGTCCTGCACCGAGGCCGAGTGCACGACCGCCCGCAGCACGAGCCCGCAGGTGTCCACCAGCAGGTGCCGCTTGCGGCCCCGCACCCGCTTGCCAGCGTCGTAGTGGACCTGGTGCCAGCGTTCGCGGGTGGTCTGCTCGCGGACGCCCCCGGGCCGGGCGGGGTTCACCGCGGTGGCCCAGCGGGCCGCGTGGGAGCGGACCTCGGCCAGGACCTTGCCGCGCAGGTTGCTCCACAGGTGCCACCTGTCGCTGACCTGCACCGCTTCGGGGAGGGCCCGGCGGATCGCCTCGCCGTAGGAGCCGGAGCCGTCGCGGCGGACGTACTCGACCCCGGGGTGCTCGCGCAGCCACGCGACCAGCGTCTGCGTCGTGCGGCCGGGCGGGACGTCGATCCGCTCGCCGGTCTCGGCGTCGATCAGCACGGTCGCGTAACGCTGACGTCGGCGCGGGGCGAAGTCGTCGACGCCGAGCACGCGCGGGACGCGCCGCGGGAGCCTCCTCTGCCGATGACGGGGGTGCGGTGAGGTTCAAATGGAGGGTGGCGGGGCCAATCGCGGCGACGCGTGCGTGCCCCGGGAGGGCCCGGACGGATCAGGGGGCTGGCGAGGGGGTGGCGGTGGTGGTGCCGAGCTTTCCGGTGGTCGGGCCGCAGTCCGGCCCGTTCTTGGCCACCGTCACCGCGTCGACCCGGTTCGTCGGGACGAGAGTCAGGTAAGTCCCGCGCCTTTTGGTCTCGTCATGGGGGTCGACGTAGTAGTTGCCGAGGTAGGCCCAGTCGCTGCCCGCCCCGATGTGGAGGGCGTCCATCTCGTAGCTCGGCGCGCAGACGCGAACGGGGAGGAAGGGGAGGCTCGCCGCGCCGACCACCGCGCCCGGTACGGCGGCCAGCAGCATCGCGGAAGTGACGACGGCCGTCCAGATGCCGCGATGGGACCGGTAGCGTCGCAGCCGTTGGACTGTGGCGCCGATCATCATTGAGTATGCGACGAAGATCATCGCAGCCAGAGCGATCATCCAGCCTGGAGGCGCGGTGACTCCGTAGGGGTTGCCGCCGCTGTGCACGTACCACGAGAACGCGCCGGGCACCAGGAGCGCCGAGGCCAGCAGGAGGAACCCGGCGCGGGGATGCCGCCAACGGGCTGTGAAGCGGTGGGCGCGGGCCCGGGACTGGCGCTCCGTCAGTCGCCTACCCAGAAGTGCGTGCGGTAGCAGGTACCCGAGCGCGGCGAAGAGCGCAGCCGGCAGGAGGACCTCCGAGACGGCGATCTCCTGCAGCATCTGCCGGGGCATCTGGCCCAGTACCAGCCCCCACCAGAAGCCGTTCGCCTGCATCCGGGCGGCGAGCGCGAGTCCGCCGGCGAAGTAGATCACCACGGTCATGAGCGTGAGCCCGGCGGCAGCCCCGCCCAGCACGCCCTGCCAGGTGACGGGGTCCTTGGGGGGTTGCGGATGAGAAACGGTCGTCTCGCCGTCGGGGGCTGTCACGGGGAGCGGCTTAACCAGGAGAGCCGGGATGTATGCGCACCAACAGCCCATCTCACCCGGGCGGTCGAGCGGCCGGAGCAAGCGCGGGCAGTCCCGCCCTGTGGCAACTTGAGGCAGGGCGGCCTCCGTGGAGTGTTCGATGCCGGTGTCGAACGGCGGGCACCTGGCGGGCTCAGACCTTTCGGTAGCGGGCGTGGGCGATGTGCCAGACGTAGGAGCAGGCGATGGATTCCAAGGCTCTGGCGTGCTGTGCGAGCGGGGTCGAGTCGCCGGCCGCGAGTTCGTCGAGCCCGTGCCGGGCGGTCGCGGCACGTTCTTCCCCCAGGAGGGAAGCTGCTGCCCATGCAGCGGGAACCTCGAGGTTCTGCTCTCTCGTGATCAGCGAGATGAGGTTCAGCGAGTTCGGGACGTCCTTGGCGGATTCCCGCGCGTAGGAGCCGAGGTCGTTCAGCACGCCGGCGAGGTCGCAGACGGCCGACTCCGGCAGCCGTACTGCCTGGGAGTTTCGTGCCTCTTCGGGCAGTTCGTACCGCAGGACGACTTCGGCCATGGCGATGAGGGTCCGCGCGAACACGGTGTGGGGGCGTATCGCGAGGTAGCTCTGCATCCTGACGTGTTCGGGTTCGGCCAGGTGGTGAGCTTCCCAGAGGATGCCGAAGAAGACGTCCCTGAGGGAGCCGGTGACCCGCAGGTACTGGGCGGTCGTGGCCCGGGTCCGCAACCTTACGAGGAGGACTTGGAGTGCTTCGTCGAAGGGGTCGGCGTCGCCGGGCGGCTCACCATCGGACAGGAGGTGGATACATCCCTGGATCCGGCGTACCAGTCGGGCCGGGCTGCCTGCCGCCGTTGCCTCGCCGTGGGTGTCGTCGAACGCCGCGAGCCACAGGAAGAGGTCCGCGCACAGGACGAGGCCGTCCGGATCGGCGGTGGGAAAGGTCCGGGCCACGCCGTGCGCCACGATGTTGCAGAGGGTGCGCCGTGCGTTGGGCGGGCCGATGAGCGGGAACCGGTGTAGCCATTGCGCTAGGTGCTGCTCGATGTGGTCCGCGTGCGGGCTGGTCGGGAAGGGGCCGGGGAAGGTGGGGGAGAGGTCGGGCATGGGCAGGGTGGGGATGCCCGCACGGTCGGTGGTGGTCATGCTGCCTCCCGTGCCGCTGCGTGTCCCCGGGTCTCGGCGATCATGTGGAGGGCGGAGGGGTGGACGGTGATGGCGGGGACGGGCCGGACGGTGGCGCCGGGTGCGTGTCGCAGTGTCCAGCGGGAGGCGATGAGGGCGGTCAGGACCGTGGTCTCGGCCCAGGTGAAGCCGTCGCCGATGCACATGCGATTTCCGGCGCCGAAGGGAATGTAGGCGCCCCTGCGGGGCTGCGGCCGCTCGGGAAGCCAGCGGTCCGGGTCGAAGCGCAGCGGGTCGGGGTACAGCTCCGGGTCGCGGTGGAGTGCGTACGGGCTCCACACCAGGTCGGCCCCGGCGGGCAGGTGCGCGCTGCCGAGCCGCACCGGCACGTTGGCTCGGCGGGTGACGATCCAGGCGGGATTGTGCAGGCGCAGGGTCTCGGTGACGAGTCTGCGGGTGAGAACCAGCTGGGGAAGGTGCTCCGCGGTGAGCCGGCCGCCTGCCAGTACGGTGTCCACCTCCTGGTGCAGTTGTTCCTCGATGCCGGGGTTGCGGCCCAGTTCGTGGAAGAGCCACGCCATGGTGACCGCGGAGGTCTCGGTGCCTGCGGCCAGCAGGCCGGTGATCTCGGACAGGATCTCCTCCTCGTCCAGCGGCCGGCCCTCCTCGTCGCGGGCGTCGAGGAGCAGGGAGACGAGGTCGTCGGGGCGTTCGGGGTCCGCCCGGTGCGCGGCGACGATGTCGCTGACCGTCTTGCGCAGCAGCGTGTTCGCGGCCTTGACCTTGCGCGTGCCGGGGAGGGGCAGCTTCTCCCAGCCGGAGACCGGTGTGACGGCGCGCCGGATGGCGGCCTGGAAGAGGGTGTCGACGCCGTGCATGACGGCTTGCGCCGGAGTTCGGTCGAGGTCGGAGGAGAGCAGTGCCGACAGGACGACGCCCTGGGTCATGAGCTGCACCTCGTTCTGCACGTCGAGTCGTGCCCCGTGTTCCCAGGTTTGGAGTGTGGTCTCCGCGGTGGTGATCATCCGGTCGATGTAGGAGTTGATGCGTTCGCGGTGGAAGGCCGGCTGCATCAGGCGGCGGCGTTGCAGGTGCTGCGGTCCGCCCTCGGTGACCGGCAGCGGTGATCCGCCGAACAGGCGGAGCTTCTCGAAGAGCCGGCCCTTGCCGAAGTTCGCGTGCTGGGCGGTGAGTATCTCCCAGATGAGCTCGGGTGAGTTGACGACGAACACCGGCTTCGGGCCGAACCCGATCTGCACCACGTCACCGTGGCGGCGAAGTCGTTGTATGAACTCCAGCCGGTCCCGGAGCATCGGCAGCAGGTGTCCGACGACGGGCAGGCGCCCCGGTGCATGCGGAATGGGCGGTGCGTCGGCGGTCACGGGCGGTGCTCCGTTTCGTGGCGGGTGTGCAGCAGGTGGCGGGCGGCGATGATCTCGGCCTGGATCATGGCCTGCGGTGCGTAGAGGGTCTTGTCGTGCCAGAGGGCGGGGTGCTGGTGGTCTGGTGTGTCGGCTGTGTCGTGCAGGAAGGCCCCGGCGCGGTCCAGTGCGCGGGTGTGATGCGGCTGCCGCGCCGGCCCGGAAGCGCCGAGCAGGATCTTCACGGCGTAGGCGGTCTCCTCGGCGGTGCCGCCCCAGATGCCCCAGGAGCCGTCCTCGTGCTGGGTGGCCAGCACCCATGCGGCGGCCGCCTCGACCGCCCGGCGCCGCCGGAACCCGGGGAGCGGGGCCAGCGCGGTGACGCACCGCTCGGTGGCGTAGTAGGGGGAGGCGTGCCACTTGTCGGTCCAGTGGCCCTGCGGCTGCTGGTGCTCGACGAGCCAGTCGGCCACCCGGTCCATGATCGGCTGGTACGCCCCTACGGCATTGGGGTGGTGCCGGAGATAGGCGTGGAGGGCCTGGAGGGCGTGGGCGTTGGCGCTGAGGGAGCCGCTGTCCTCGCCGATGTAGCAGTCGTAGTGGTGACCGTTGTCGAAGACGGCGAGCGGGGCGGGGCCGCGGGGCCGGTCGACCAGGGCCGAGACGAGGACGGCCATGGCGGTATCGTCGGCGTCCACCATCAGTCCGGGTGCGCCCCGGACGCCCGCGGGGTCGTAGAGGTGGTCGGCCCACTTCTGCAGGGTGGGTAGGCCGGAGGACGCCAGGCCGGCCCGGGCCAGCGCGGCGGCGACCCAGAGCCGCTCGAAGACCGTGATCGGTGCAGCCTCCGGGAGGAGGCCGCCGTAGCGGTGCGCCACTGCGGCGAGTTCGTCGGCCGCACGCTGCTGCTGCCGCCCGGAGGGGCCTGCAGCGGAGGCGATCCAGGCCGCGGTGGCGGCAGGGGAGCTGCCGAGCAGCCCGTCCGCTTCGGGCAGCAGCGTGCCCGGGAGGTGCCCGGCGACGCCTTCGAAGGTGTGGTGCAGTTTGAACGGGACCCCGCCGGCGGCCCGGCACTTTCGGGCGACCGCTCTAGGGGCGGCGGCGTCGTAGCCGCGCGGGACTTCGGGACGCGGGCCGCGGTGCCAGGATTCGAGGTGAGGGTGGTCCGCGACAGCGGGCCGGTCGAGGCGCTCGTTGACGGCCGCAACCAGGCCGGGGACGAGGAGCTCCGCGGCCGCGGTGTCCGGCCACGGCCCGGCCGACGGCAGACTGGCGAGCGCGGCGAGCCCTCCGGCCGCCGCCGCCGCGAGCCGGTCCGCCGTACCGCCGGCCAGGGGCTCGCGCTGCAGCACTGCGAGTACGGCCTCGACGGCGCTCAGCGTCGGCAGGAGCCGGTAGGGCGCGGGCCCTTCGCCCCAGCTGCCGTCGCCGGCCTGCTCACGCAGCAAGTGCTCGATGCGGGCCTGTCCGCCGGGCAGCCACGGCGCCGCGGACAGCACACGGGCCGTCTCGTACAGGGACGGGCGGACGTCGCCCCAGGGGTCGGCGTCGACCTCGCCGATCAGGTCCCCCGCCGCCATGGTGCAGGAGTCGTTCACAGGCGGGGTACCGGCGGGAGCCGTCACCACGGTCGTTCCGGCCCCGCCGTGCTGATGCTCATTCATGCGTGCCTCGCAGTCGCAGATCCGGCAATGTCCCGCAGCGCCGCGACGGCGGCGGCCGGGAAGGGAGCGTGATCGAGGGATGCCAGGGCTTCGTCCCGCCGGGTCTGGATCATCTCCTCCACGGCCTGCCGGGCTCCGCTGCGCTCGAGGATGCTCCGGACCACTTCGGCATCCCGCTCGGTGAGGTTCCGCCTGCCGAACCGTGCGCGCAGCGACCGCAGTTCGCTGCGCGAGGCCCGCTGGACGGCGAGGGCCATGAGGACCGTGGCCTTGCCTGCGCGCAGGTCGTCCAGCACCGACTTGCCCATCTCCCGGGGATCACCGAAGACCCCGAGGAGGTCGTCACGGAGCTGAAAGGCGTCACCCAGCGGCAGCGCGAACGCGCTGAGGGCCGCGTAGACCCCCGGGGTGGCGCCGGCCAGTGCCGCACCGATCTGCAGAGGCCGCTCGACGGTGTACTTGGCCGTCTTGTACCGGACCACCCGTAATGCGCTCTCGACATCGTCGGACAGCCGCCCGGTGGTCTGCAGATCCAGGTACTGGCCGTAGACCACCTCGCTGCGCATTTCGTCCAGGAGCGGCAGGACCCGTTCGGATCCTCGGACCGTCAGGCTCGCTTGGTGCAGCAGCTCGTCGGACCAAATGAGTGCCAGGTCGCCGAGGAGCACCGCAGCGCCCAGGCCGTGCTCCTCGGCCCGAGAGGCGGGGCCGCCACCGGCGGTGTAGGCGGCGGCCAGGGCCCGGTGGGCGGAAGGCCGGCCGCGGCGGGCGTCACTGGCGTCCATCACGTCGTCGTGGATGAGAGCGAACGCCTGGAAGAGTTCGAGACCGGCCGCCGCACGGACAGCTGGCGAGCAGTCGGTCGCCCCGCCGCCGGCGTACCAGCCGCACACGCACAACAGGGGGCGCAGACGCTTTCCGCCTGCCAGGAATTCGCGGAGCTGGGCTATGAGGGGTGGCAGTTCCGGCCCGGGCGCGGACTGCTCCTTGCCGTCCAGGAACGTCGTCAGTGCCGCGTCAACCTCCCGCCGCACGGCCCGGAGGTCCAGTGCGGCGGGAGGGGGTACGACCTTGAGCGCGGGCTCCGCGCGTCTTTTGTGGTCAAGAACGGCCAATGCGTGTTCCTTTGGCGAACGGATGTGGTCACGGACGTCCATCCCCAGGCGTTTCAGCCGTCACGCCTGGTGTCGATGTGGCGGAAGACACACTGCCGCCAGGCTTCGATCGGTGAGTGCGATGCCGGGACCGGATGATGCGTGCACACGCTGTCGACGCCACTACACGGTCAGACGGTCCCTGGCCGGTTCGGCCAGCCCGGACGATCCAGTCGACGGCTGCCCGAACGAGCCTTCATGCCGGCGTGGGTGAGCTGAGTGAAGCGGAGTGAACCTGGCGGGCAGTGCCGTCAGGCCCCGGTAGATGGGACCGCCCTGGTAGGCCAGTTCCGCTGCGGACACCGCGAGTTTGACGTCGGGCAGGTAGGAGGTGAGCCGTTCGATCGCCGCGGTGGCGACGAGGACGGCGGTGGAACGCGCCGGGCAGGCGTGCGGGCCTGCGGCGAAGGCCAGGTGGGCCTTGTTGCCGGAACGGTGGCCCTCGTTCGGCGGATTGCTGTGCGGGCAGGAGTTGGCGGCCGCGTAGGAGACCATCACCGGTGAGCCCGCCGGAATGACGGTGCCGTAGAACTCGACCTCGTGCCGGGGGAAGTGAAGGCTGTAGTTCGCCAGCGGGGAGTCGTTCCACAGGGCTTCGTCGATCGCGTGCTGGATCGGCAGACTCCCGGTGGTGAGGCTGCCGAAGTAGCGGTCGTCCGAGAGCATGCGCGCTAGCGTGCTCGCGATGAGGTTGGTCAGCGGCTCGTTGCCCGCACCGAGAACGATGATGACCTGCTGGAGGACGTCCTCCGGACTCAGCCCGTTCGGGTGGTCGATGAACCACGAGGTCAGGTCGTGTCCGCGCTGCTGGGCCTTGGCGGCGTACAGGCTGGTGAGGTACTCGTTCAGCGACTGCGCACCCGCGGCCATCTGAGCGGGATCGGAGCTCACCATCCCGCTCAGCGCCTGCATGAGGCGCGGGGCGTACTCGTCGGGCATGCCGAACAGCGCGTTGAAGACCATCAGAGGGAGCTGCTGCGCGTACTGGGCGACCAGGTCGGCCTCACCGTCCATGACGAACTGCTGGAGCAGCCTGTCGGCGTAACGGAAGGTCAGGTTGCGCACATCGTGCGGGTCCAGAAGTCGGAAGCTGTCCGTGATGACGCTGCGCAGGTGGGCGTGCTGGGCGCCGTCGGCGAAGAACAGGCTGGGCCGCCACTGCACGTGCGGCATGAGAGGGCTGTCCGCCGGGACCTGGTTCATCCACGAGCGGGTGTCCTTCGACCACGTGTTCGTGTCGTGCAGGAGGTCGAGCGCGGCCCGGTAGTCGGTGACCAGGTGGACGACGACGCCCGGGGAGATCTCCGCAAGGCCGACCGGCCCCTGCAGGCGCAGCAGTTCGTAGCTGCGCTGGGGGTCGGCGTCGTGTTCTGGCCCGTGGATGCGCACCGGGGTGGCGGGAGGGATGGCGGTCACGACGATTCGTCTCCGGCTCGGGATATCAGGTGGGCGGTCAGGGCGATGAGCGCGTCCAGGGTGGAGTTCTTGTCCCGTGCGTCGCAGGTGACCAGCGGGGTGCGCTCGTCCAGGTCGAGCTTGGAGCGCAGGGTGTCGAGGGTGTAGTCGGGTGAGGTCGGGAACGTGTTCACGGCGACCGCGTAGTCCAGGCCGCGTTCCTCGATGAGGTCCATGACCTCGAACGACTGGTCCAGGCGGCGGGTGTCGGCCAGGACGAGGGCGCCGATGGCGCCGTCGGCGATGTCCTTCCACAGGGGCAGGAAGCGGCGCTGTCCGGGGGTGCCGTACAGGTACAGGACCACCTTGGCCTGCGGCACGGTCAGCCGGCCGAAGTCGATGGCGACCGTGGTGGTCGTCTTGCCGCGCAGGCCGTCCAGGGTGAGGTCGTCCGCCGAGGCGGCGGCGTCGGTCATCACCTCGTCGGTGTGCAGCGTCGGGATCTCGGACAGGGTCCTGATCGCGGTGGTCTTCCCGATGCCGAGAGGGCCCGCCACGAGGATCTTGAGCCTCTGGTGGTCCTCCTCCGGCAGATAGACAGGACGCGGGCTAGTGCTGCCTGAGCGCGCGGAGTCCACTCAGCACCTCTTCCAGGAGTTCTTTCGACGGACGATCGGCGCCCGCGTCGGGGAGCAGGGCGGTGGGGGCCGGCACGCGAACCTGCAGGTGCCCGCCGTCGAGGAGTTGAGAGATCAGGACCTTGCACACACTGGTCTGCAGACGGAGGTAGGCAGCCGTTTCGCTGACGGTCAGAGCGCCGCCTGTCAGCAGCGAGATGATCCGCTGGTGCACCGGGGTGTGGTGAGGGGCGGGCGGAAGACCCGTGGCGACCACGGCCATGAGCGAATGCAGGGTGTTGCGGGTCGGGGTGCCGATGCCCCGGGTAGCCAGGTAGCTGGGGATCATCCGCCGACCCTGCGACGAGCGGCTCATGACGCCTCCCGTGTGCGGGCCGGAACGGACATGAGTTGCTCGCCGAGCTTCTTGGCCTGCCGGGCCATGATGTGCGCGACCGTACCCATGGGCATGTCGAGGCCTCCTGCCACGGCGATGAAGGTGTTGGTGCGGGCACCGGCCGGCATGATCATGTACGTGCCGTGGGTGTTCTGCACCGTGATGGTCGTGATGGGTGTCCCGTCCGAGGCGTCCAGAGCCGCGTTGGCCGCGGCGCGGGCCGCGCCGTGAAGGGCGGCCGTCATGGCGGAGATACCCTCCGCGGCCTCCCGCAGGAGCCCTTCCGTCGCGCCGATGACCATGCCGTCACTCGACAGGATCAGGGCGTGCTTGACCTCGTTGCTGACTTCGGTGATGGGATTCAGGACCCACGACGGGTCCTCGATCATCGGGCGCGAGGTGGAGAGGGTCACTGATCTTCCTTCGAATCGTTGGGGGCCAGACCCGCGGCGAGTCCCGCCTGGAACTGGCTCCAGGTGTCACGGGCCACCTCCGGGTTCAGCTCTCGGGGCGCAACCTCGGGAGCATCGCTGCGAGCGGGCTCCGTGCGAGCGCGCCGACGGCGCTGCGGCAGGTCACTGCCGTCGTCCGGGGTGCTGTCCGAAGCCGCCGGAGCGGGCCACTGCGGCGCAGCAGGGGGTGCGGCAGGCAGGGGAGCCATCGCCGAGATCGGTTCCTTTGTCTCGTCGATCGTCGTCAACAGGTGCGGGGGAATGGTGAGCACCGCACGGACCCCGTTGTAGGGGGAAACCTGGTCGATCGAGACCTGGAAGCCGTGGTCGGCGACGAGCCGGCCGATGGCTGCGAGCCCCAGGGCCGGCGGATCGCCGAGCTCGGTCAGGAGCGTGTCCTGCTGCTCCTCGACCGAGAGCAGGCGGACACCGCGACGGACGGCCTCCGCGCTCATGCCGGTGCCCGCGTCGTCGATGATGATGCAGACGCTGCCGTTGCCGGTCTGGATCAGGCCTGCCTCCACCGCGAGGTCGTCGCGGGAGTGCTCCAGGGCATTGGCCATGAGCTCGGTGAGAGCCACAGCGATCGGCTCCGCCGCGCGACCGACGACCGCAAGGTTCGAATCGAGCAGCCGCGAACTGATCTTGATGCGCTCGTAGCCGTGGAGCCGGGACGAGGCGCCGCTGACGATCTCCACGACGTAGGTGTCCGGACGCACGTGCCCGGGCCACGCGCCGCAGACGATCGCGGCCTTCTGGACCAGACGGATCGCCTGCTCGTTGAGGTGGTCGACCTTGAACAGGCTGTCGAGCAGCCGCGGGTCGTCGAAGTCGCTCTGCAGGGCCTCGACCTGCGTCTGCAGCCGGTACGACAGTGCCTGGATGTCCTGGCACGCGCCACGCAGCGCCGCACGGGCGGAGGCATCGATCCGCCGGCGCTCCTTGGCCACCGTGTCCGAGTAGTGGCCGAGCACCGCCTCATGCAGCGAGGCGTACACGGTCCCGGCCAGGGCCTCGTGCTTCAGACCCGGGACCGGGTGATGCGGACTGACCAGATGCAGTGCCAGGCCGGGGAGACGGTTGGCGACCAGATGCTGGAGCTCGTCGCCGAGCTGCTGGAGCTGTTCCTGGAGTGCCTGCTCGCGCTGCTGGGAAGTGTTCAGTGCCTCGGACTGCGCGGCGCTTCGCGCCACCAGGGCGCGACGCGAACGTGCCAGCAGTGCTGTAGCTACGGCGCCAGCTGCGGTCGTGGCGCCCAGCACCACTGCGGCAGTCTCGGGTATCGAGGTCAACGGTCGGGTCCTAGGGCTCGAGCCGGCTCCGGAGGCCAGACATGGCGGAGCCGCCCGTTCGTGGTGAACGAGCGCCGACCCGTGGAGTCCCGGCGGATTGCGAACGGAAAATCTGATCAATGGAGCAGTGCCGGGCATCGCCGGGTGTTGCCATTATGTGGCATGCACTCGACAAATGTGTCACTTCGGCCAACAGGCGCAGGCCTCTGCGCTCAGCTCATCGCCGAGCTGTCGCTCCACAGCGCGATGGCGCTCCCCGCGGGACGTCCGATGCCCCAGCATGCGATGACCTGGCAGTCGTGAGCATCATCCTGAACTCCGCGGGTCTTCCATCAGGGCCGCGGGGCGACAACCGGCTTGACTCGCTCCGCATCTGACCGGTCATTAGATCACATTGGCGACGAGGCCCACCATGTATGTCCAGCCCGCGACGACATGTCAGAGCCGCCAAGAAGCCCACCGTCGCAAGCAAGACGGGTTCGGGCGGCACCAGCCGGGCCCTCGCAGTGGGTCCGCAAAGTGGGGCGGCGCCCGGGCGCTGGCGCGCCCGGCCAGTGACGGCTCAGCCCAGCTGGTTGGGCGGATCCAGCGTCTCCAGCAGTATGCCGAGGTTGTACATGGCGTCGGTGTCGCCGGGCCTTCGGGCCTCGAGGAGTTCGACCGGCGGTTCCCCGGATTCCGCAGCGAGACTCACGGCGTCACGATCGACCCGGCCACCGGCGACCACCTGATCGAGTGCATCCGCGAGCCGTGACCGGCCGCGGCGGCTCACACGCCGTCCGGTCGCGCGGACCGGACGGACGGGCAGACGGCTGGGCCGCCCCGCCTCCGGATGGCGTCGGCGCTCAGCGCTGCCCGGACGGGCTGCCGATCCGCAGCAGGTCGCCGCTGCGGTCGACCAGCGCGAACTCCCGCATCCGGTGGCCGGTGTCGGTGGGTGGCATCAGCCGGCTGCCGGTGGCCCGGTCGGTGGGCACGCCGAGCCGCGCCCAGTCCCCGTGCAGCGCGTCCGCGTCCCGGACCTGCAGGTAGCAGCTGCCGGCCGCGGTCAACGGGTCCACCGCGGGGTCGTACCGGAAGTGCAGTTCGACCGTGCCCCGGACGACGATCAGGTAGCTGTCCTCCCCGTCCCAGCGCCCGCGCGGCTCGAAGCCCGGGCGGGAGTAGAACTCCGAGGTCTCGTCCAGGTCCCGGCTCGGCAGGACCGGTACCGCATACTCGACGCGTTTCCCGTACTCGTCCACGGCGCCACCGTAGGGCATCCCCTTGACACCGGGCCCGTACCGGGCGCGCGCGTCCGGGGCGCGGCCCGCCGCCACGGGTGTGACGGTGGGCCGTGCGGGGTGTGGGCGTCGTCCGGGCCGGGGACGCTCGTGCGATGCAGAGGGACATCACCGTACGGGTCGACGGGGTCGCGCGTCGGCTGACCGTCGACACGCGCACGACGCTGCTGGACGCCCTGCGCGAGCGGCTCGGGGTGACCAGCCCCAAGAAGGGGTGCGACCACGGGCAGTGCGGCGCGTGCACGGTGCTGTCCGGCGCCCGGCGCGTGCTCAGCTGCCTGACGCTCGCGGTCTCCCAGGACGGCGCCGAGGTCGTCACCGCCGCCGGGCTCGCCGCCGGGGCGGCCACCGGCGACAGACCACCGGGCGCCGACGGCGGCCTGCACCCGGTGCAGCGGGCCTTCGTCGACTGCGACGCACTCCAGTGCGGCTTCTGCACCCCGGGGCAGGTCGTCTCGGCGGTCGGGGCGCTCGACGAGTTCGCCAGGGGCTGGCCGAGCGCGGTGACCGAGGGCCCGGGGGCGCCACGGCTGGACCGGACCGAGGTGGCCGAGCGGATGAGCGGCAACCTGTGCCGCTGCGGGGCCTACGTCAACATCGTGGCCGCCGTCCGGCAGGCGGCCGGGGCCTCCCCGGCCGCGCGGGCGGGCGCCTCCCGGCCGGGCGGCCCCCGGGCGACCGGCACGGAGGTGGCGGGGTGAAGCCGTTCGACTACCTCAGCCCCGTCGACGCCGCGGCCGCCGTGCGCAGCGTGGCCGGGAATCCGGGCGCGGTGTTCCTCGGCGGCGGGACGAACCTGGTGGACCACCTCAAGCTGGGCGTCGTGGCGCCCGAGCTGGTGGTCGGCCTCGCCGGTGTCCTGCCCGCCGAGGTCGAGGAGCTCGACGGCGGCGCTCTGCGGATCGGCGCGGGGCTCAGCAACAGCGAGCTCGCCGCGGACCGGCGGGTGCGCGAGCGCTTCCCGGTGCTGTCGCAGGCACTGCTGTCGGGGGCGTCGGGGCAGCTGCGCAACATGGCCACCGTCGGCGGCAACCCGCTGCAGCGGACGCGCTGCGCCTACTTCCAGGACGTCACCACCCCCTGCAACAAGCGGAAGCCCGGCTCCGGCTGTTCCGCGATCGGCGGGTGGACCCGGCACCACGCGGTCCTCGGCGCCTCCGAGCACTGCATCGCGGTCCACCCGTCCGACATGGCGGTGGCCATGGCGGCGCTCGACGCGCGGGTGCGGGTGCTCGGTCCGGCCGGGGAGCGCACCGTCCCCTTCGTGGGGCTGCACCGGCTGCCCGGCGACACACCCGAGCGCGACACCGTCCTGGAGCACGGTGAGCTGATCACCGCGATCGACCTGCCGGCCGCGCCGATCGCCCGCCGCTCGGCCTACCGCAAGGTGCGCGACCGCGCGTCCTACGCCTTCGCGCTGGTCAGCGTCGCCGCGGCGCTCGACGTCGAGGACGGCGTGATCGTGGACGCGCGGGTCGCGTTCGGCGGCGTCGCGCACGCACCGTGGCGCGCGTACCGGGCCGAGGAGGCGCTGCGGGGCGCGCCGGCCTCGGAGCGGAGCTACCGGGACGCCGCGGACGCGGAACTGGCCGGTGCCCGGCCGGCCGAGGGGCTGGACGGCGGCAACGCGTTCAAGATCCCGTTGTTGCGCCGAACCCTCGCCGCCACCCTGCGCGGCCTGGCAGGAGAGGAGTCCCGATGACGTTCCCGAGCGAGCCGGACGCCGTCGGCCGCGATCTGCCCCGCCGGGACGGGGCGGTCAAGGTGCTGGGTACCGCCGGCTACGCCGGTGACGCCCCGTTGGCGGACGCCGCGTACCTGCACGCCGTCCAGGCCACGATCGCGCAAGGTCGCGTCACCGCGCTCGACACCACCGCCGCCGAGGCACTCGACGGTGTGGTCGCGGTGCTCACCCCCGCGACCGCCGAACGCCTGGCCTCCACCGAGGACCGCGAACTGGCGGTCCTGCAGGACGAGGAGGTCGCCTTCCGGGGCCAGGTCGTCGCCCTGGTCGTCGCCGACAGCTCCGAGGTGGCGCGGCACGCGGCCGCTCTCGTCCGGGTCGGCTACGCACGGCAGGCGCACGACGTCGAGCTGCGGGCCGACCGCGACGACCTGTACGCGCCCGAGAAGGTGAACCCGGACTTCCCCGCCGACACCTCCGAGGGCGACGTCGACGCCGCGCTGGCGGCCGCGGCGGTGACCGTCGACGAGACGTACACCACCGCGATGTACCACAACAACCCGATGGAGCCGCACGCCACGGCGGCCCTGTGGGACCCGGCGGGTGACGGATTCCTCACCCTGTGGGACTCCACCCAGGGCGTCCACCCGACGCGTGCCGTCCTGGCGCCACTGTTCGGTCTGGACGAGGCGCGGGTGCGGGTCGTCTGCCCGTACGTGGGCGGCGGGTTCGGGTCCAAGGGGCAGCCGCACGTCAACGTGGTGCTCGCCGCGATGGCGGCGCGCGCGGTGCCCGGCCGGCCGGTGCGGATCGCGCTGACCCGGCAGCAGATGTTCGCCCTCGCCGGCTACCGCACGCCGACCGTCCAGCGGTGCCGCCTCGGTGCCGACCGGGACGGCAGGCTCACCGCGCTCGCGGTCGACGTCGTCGAACAGACCTCGCGCATCAAGGAGTTCGCCGAGCAGACCGGGGTGCCCGCGCGGATGATGTACGCCTCGGCGAACCGGCGGACCACGCACCGGCTCGCCGCGCTCGACGTCCCGGTGCCCTCCTGGATGCGCGCACCGGGCGAGTGCCCCGGCATGTTCGGCCCGGAGGTGGCGATGGACGAGTTGGCCGAGCGCCTGGGCCTGGACCCGGTCGAGCTGCGGATCCGCAACGAGCCCGCCGTCGAACCCGGCTCCGGCAAACCCTTCTCCAGCCGCGACCTCGTCGGCTGCCTGCGGGAGGGCGCGGCACGCTTCGATTGGTCGCGGCGCGATCCGCGGCCCGGGGTGCGCCGCCGCGGCGACTGGCTGGTCGGCACGGGCGTCGCGGCCTCCACCTACCCGGTCAGCCGCATGACGAAGTCGACGGCGACGATCCGGCGGGAGGGCGGACGTTACGTCGCCGAGATCGGGGCGGCCGACCTCGGCACCGGCACGTGGACCACCCTGGCGCAGATCGCGGCGGACGCGCTCGGCGTGCTGGTGGACCGCGTGGAGGTGCGGATCGGCGACACCGACCACCCGGTGGCGTCGGTGGCCGGGGGCTCCTCGGGCATGACGACCTGGGGCTCGGCCGTCGTCGAGGCTGCACGCGCCTTCCGCGAGGAGCACGGGGCCGAGCCGCCGGACGGGGCCGAGGCATCCGGCGTCGTCGGTCCGGCCGACGACCGCTACGCGATGCACGCCTTCGGGGCGCAGTTCGCCGAGGCGCGCGTCCACATCGACACGGGCGAGGTGCGGGTGGCGCGCCTGCTGGGCGTGTTCGCCGCGGGCCGGATCATCAACCCGCGCACGGCGCGGTCCCAGTTCGTCGGCGGGATGACGATGGGGCTGTCGATGGCCCTGCACGAGCAGAGCGTGCTCGACCCCCGCACCGGCCACGTCGTCAACCACGACTTCGCCGATTACCACATCGCGGCCAACGCGGACGTCGACGGGATCGAGGCGCACTGGCTGCCCGAGCACGACCCCCACGTCAACGCCATGGGGTCCAAGGGCATCGGGGAGATCGGCATCGTCGGCACGGCCGCCGCGGTGTCGAACGCGGTGTGGCACGCCTGCGGGGTGCGTGTGCGGAACCTCCCGATCACGCTGGACAAGGTCCTGCACGCTTTGGAGCAGCGGCCCGGGCCGTGAGGAGCGCGGGCGGTGAGCACGGGGCGGACCGGGTGACCGTCAGGCCGAGCGGTCCGTCCGTCGCGCCTGCTCGTGACCGGAGGCGACTACGCCGGAAAGTCCTGACCTATCGCCCGCAGGACGTCGGCGAGCCACACCAGGTGGTACCCCAGAGCACGATCCTGCCGCTGCGCCCGCCGCCCGGACCGGTGCTGGCGGCCCGGCTGTCGGTGAGGTTCCTCCGGCATCACGTCAGCATGCCCGGCCGGTAGTCGTGCCTGCTGCCGGGGACCAGCCTCGGCAGCAGGCCGTTCTTGCCGGCGCCGGCAAGAACGGCCTGCATCATCGGCACGATGGCGCACGGGTTGACGAGTCGATGGCCAGTGGCGTTGCGAACCACCCCTATCGGAGCTCAGTTCGCGATGCCGCAGTACTGCTGCTGCTTGCCGATCGCCCGGTACATGCAGTCGGCGTTTTCCAGCAGGAGCAGCACCGCCTCTCGATTGCGGCTGGTCTCCCGGTCGATGATCGAGCCGGGCGGGTAGAAGCCGCCGCCGCTGCTGGAGGTCGGGTACATCTCGAAGGTGTACGCGAAGATCCGGTGCGCGCCCCACAGCCAGTCGTCGATCGACCCGTCGGTGATGTACAGGTCGCTGGACTGCTCGGGGGTGTAGCCGTTGGTGGCGGCCATGGTGCGGCCGAAAGTGGCGAAGGTCTTCGCCTCGTCGGCCGTCATGCCGCTCGCGGTGTCCGCGCTGGTCCAGCCGAACGGCCACAGCACCAGCTCGCTGTAGGTGTGGAAGTCGATGGCCGCGGTGATCTGCTGCTTGCCGCTGACCACCCGGGTGCGGACGAAGTCGGCGACCACCTTGGTCTCCGTTGCGGATTCGGGCGCGCTGCCCCGGTAGGTCTCGCTGGAGGTGGAACCGGAGGAGCCTCCGCAGCAGCCCCACTTGTAGTTCCAGTTCCGGTTGAGGTCGGTGCCGATGTACCTGCTGCCGGTATTAGGTTGTCGGTCCTTGCGCCAGCTGCGGTAGTTACCGGTCGCGATGTCGTACTCGCCACCGTCCGGGTTGAGGTCCGGGACGATCCAGATCTCCCGACTGTTGACGATGTTCGCGATTCGCGAGTCGCTCGCGTACTTGTCGCCGAACTCGTGCAGCAGGTAGAGCGCCATTTCGACGGTGAGGTGCTCGCGGGCGTGCTGGTGGAAGGTGAGCAGTACCTCGGGCTCGCTTTCGTCGGTGGTGACGTTGTCACTCACCTTCACCGCGACGATGTCTCGGCCCTCGTATGACTTACCGATCACCTGCTTGCTCATGATCGATGGGTGGGCGGCGACCATCGCGTTGATGTCGGCGGTGGCCTCGGCGTAGTTGTGGTAGGCGGAGTCTTTGCTCGGGAAGTCGTTGAGCGTGGTACTGAGCTGCGGGGCTTCCTGCTCAGGGCCGGGCAGAGCGATGGGCTTCCAGCCGAGCGCCCTGAGCTGCAACAGCTCGGCTGCGTTGGCGCTGACCACCACGGAGCGGGCGTCCACCTCGTCGATGGAGGCGCCGGTGGCGGCGATCACGGTCCGCTCGGCGACGGTGCTCGGGCCGTCGACCGCGTACTGCCTGAGGGTCTCGTCGACGGTGACGTTGGGCGCGCCGGACCGGGCGGATGCGGAAGTCATGGTGAGGGGCGTGGCGAGGGCGAGCGAGAGCAGGGTGGCGACGGCGAGGGCCGGCCGGCTGCGTCGGGGCAGTCGCATGACTGTCCTCCTGTGGGGGGTCCGCAGGAACGGAGGGAGGAACGAGGCGCGCCCAGCCGATGGTGACTTAATGTCATGAATCAGTCAATACGTTCGGCGTTAGTCAACGCTATTGCCATGACTGGCACTTGACGGAAGACGGGCTCAACTGGGGACTGGGACAGCGCCTCGGTCGCCACCCGTGGGACCGCACCGTGACCGGGTCTGTACGGTCATGGGCTCTGTCCTGTAATCGGTGGTAACGAAGGGTGACGGTCGTCGTTGGCATGGTGTGCGTGATGTCAACGAGCTTGTGGCTGTGGTGTTTTCCGGGCTGTCGGCCCTCGTCGTCGAGGATGTGGCGGACGAGGGCCAGGTCATCCGGGTGTCGGCGCGGACCAGGGAGACTCCGGTGCCGTGCCCGTTGTGCGGGCAGCCGACGGGACAGGTGCATGCCTTCCACGGGCGGGTGGTCGCGGATGTGCCGGTGGACGGGCGTCGGGTCGTGGCGTCGGTGCGGGTCCGGCGCATGGCCTGCCCGGTTCTGGGCTGCCCGCGGCAGACGTTCCGCGAGCAGGTCCCCGGCCTGATCGAACGCTACCAGCGGCGAACGCGCCGGCTCGCCGACCAACTCGGGCAGGTCGTGATGGAGTCAGCGGGCCGGGCGGGCGCCCGCCTCTCCCGCGTCCCGGCCTGCACGATCTCCCGCTCGACCGCCCTGCGCGTGCTCATGCGCCAGGCGATGCCCCCGCGGCGCGTCCCGCGCGTGCTCGGCGTCGACGACTTCGCCCCGCGCCGGCGGCAGCGTTACGCGACCGTGCTGACCGACGCCGAGACCCTGTCCATGACGCAAGGTTAGGATCCCGCCACCTGCTGTGGAAGAGCCCGCGCAGTGCCCGGCTGCTTCGACGGAGCCGAAGAGCTCACTGGGCTTCCCATGCTCTCCATGATGGACATCTTCCTTCCGGGGCCGAAGCCCTGATCAGGAGTGCCCGTCAAAGCAGATCAAGCCCAGTTGGAAGCCGATCGCCGCGGGCGCAAGCTCCCACGGGACCGGGACCACCCCGCCCGCGGGCGGCGGCCCGATCACCGCGCCGAGCCGGTCCAGCATCTCCTCGATGTCCACGCCCACTCCCATCGGTCGCCCGTTCCCGCCGGAGGCTCTCCGCTTCCGGTGACACCGGAGGTGGTAGGGCCCAGCCCCGGTGTCCTGGCAGCCGAGTTGTGCGGGAGGTCCCACTTCAATGCTCAGCCGACCAGAGGATCACACGACCGAGTCAGCGGACTCGAACTCACGATCACCAAGCTCGATTGAGCAACGGCTACTGAGCTTGATCTTTAACCTGTGCGGCCGTAGTGCTGGTCGAGCGTCTCGGCGCGTTTGACGGTCTTTCCCGGTGTGTGGCGGGGTGCTCTCACTCGGTTGCTCGACCCGAGGGGGCGCCCTGGGCCTGGACGGAAGGGTTTCGGTGCAGCCGCCGGTCGGGCCGCCTTCGCGCGGATGTTGCGAAACCCCCGCCGCACCCGGGCTGGCGTCAACTTGTCTGCAGGCAGCGGGCGTTCCCAGGGCCGACGTAGATCCTTCACGGCTTGACGGGCGAGACACAGCTGGGTGTGGGCAACGATGATCAGCCACGTCCACACGTCGGCGCTGGCTGGCTCCCGAAGCTTGGGCGCGGTCCAGCCCAGCGTCTGCTTCAGCAGGCGGAAGGTGTGTTCCAGATCGAATCTTCGCAGGTAGGACTGCCAGAGCTGGTCGACGTGGCGGGCGTCGACGCCTGGGCGTGAGGACCACAGCCACACCGGATCCGGCTCCCGTCCGCCGGGCAGGCGCTCGACGGTCAAGCGACCACGAGGCCGTGCAGGATGGGAAGTTCAGCGTTCTGGTCGGCGATCCAGGCCGAGCGGCGGGTGAGCCGGGGGTGGAGGCGGTCCCATGCGCTGGCGATGGCGGTGCCGTAGCGCGTCGTCGCAGTCCGGGTCTCGATCTGCGCCTCGCCCCAGATGGTGGCCCTGGCGAGGGCGAACGGGGTGCCGTGCATGCGTGGGCGGCCTGGCCGAGGGACGGCGTTGTGCGGAGCCGGGTCCCGGGCCAGCACGCGGTCGGAACGTAGCCTGCCGCACACCTCCACGGGCAGGTCGGCGAGCAGGAAGGCCAGGCGGGCCAGGTCGTAGCCGGCGTCGGCAACGATCAGCAGCTCGGGTTCGCCTGCTGTCCATTGGCCCGCTGCGACGATCCGGCCGATGACGTCACGCAGTTGTGCAGCGGTGATCGCCGCGGCGTCGTCGGTCGGGCCGAGTCGGACGGCGTCCAGCAGCCGGCACCAGGAGGTGCGGCCGGACTCCAGCACAGCGACGAAGGAGTAGGGCCAGCCGGGGATGAACTGGTCCTTGCTGCGACCGCGTCCGTAGACGTGGCAGAACAGCCGGTCAGGGCTGGTCTCGGCGTCCGGCCGCAGCCAGTTGGAGATGTCGACGGCCAGCACGATCCGGCCCTCGACCGCGCGCGGTAGGGGCAGTGAGGCCAGCAGGGTACGCAGCCGAGTCGGTTCGACCCAGCCGGTGTTCAGCGCCTGGTACAGGGCGCCGTGCCCGCGCCGGTGCTCGGCCTGCAGACTCAGGTCGACCAAGGTTTGCACCGGGCCGTCCTTGCACAGGATCGCGTCCGTGAGCTCGAAGAGGGCATCGGCGCGGGCGTACAGGCATTCGTAGAACTCGACCCGAAAGCGGGACAACACGTCCAACGCCGCACCTGGGGCGGCTTCCACCGGGAGACTCATGGGCAGCGGCCGTTCTCTTTGCTTCGTGACTCGACAACTCGAAGCGTGGGGAACGGCCGCCCCTGCTGTCCCGGGAAGAACCACAGATCAGCAGGCCGGGTGACCTGCGAGGTTAGAGGACGTTAAGTCCGGTTCTGGATGATCTGGTGTCGCCCGTTCGTGGGTACGGAGCTGTTCAAGCTGACGCGCATGTCGTGTGCATGTTGGTGTTGGTGCATGGAACGGATGCCGTACTCAACGGACTTGTCCGACGGGCAGTGGGCCTTGATCGAGCCGCTGGTCACCGCCTGGAAGCAGGAGCGGGTGTCGCGCTCGGCGACCGGGGACCCCGGCTCGTGCGACCTGCGCGAGGTCGTGAACGCGCTGCTGTACCAGAACCGGACGGGCTGTCAGTGGCGGCTGCTGCCGCATGACTTCCCGGCCTGGTCGGCGGTGTTCTACTACTTCACCCTGTGGCGCCAGGATGGCCTTGACCAGCGGATCCAGGAGATCCTGCGCTGCCAGGTGCGGGAGCGGGCCCGACGATTAGAGGACCCGTCCCTGGTGATCATCGACACCCAGTCCGTCCGCGTGGCGGCCGGGGTGCCGAAGGAGACCACGGGACTGGACGCGCACAAGAAGACGCCCGGCAGGAAGCGGGGCCTGGCCGTCGACGTGCTCGGCCTGATCATCGGCGTGGTGGTCCTGGCCGCGAGCGCGCACGACAACGAGGCCGGCATCGCCCTGCTGGACCAGGCAGCGATGCGGTGCGGGATGCGCCTGGAGAAGGCTCTGGTCGGCCAGGGCTTCAAGGACGCCGTGATCATCCACGGGGCGGTGAAGGACATCGCCGTCGAGGTGGTCCGGCGCAACCCAGACGACGTGGGCAAGGGCT
>NZ_JBFBJY010000104.1:0-21529 GCF_040702125.1 Kitasatospora sp. NPDC085895
GGTAAGACCCGGCGTGGCAATCCCACGCCAGGCACAGCCCGTTGAAACAGGAACCCACCGGAACGCCAGCGGACCAGGGCGCAAGCCCCGTGCCGCAGGCGCGGCCGGAATCCCCTGGCTTTAGCCGGGGGAGGATGTCAAAGTGCCCTGCGTCATCTCGATCCTTCGGTCCGTGTCCTCACTGGCGCAGTCAGTCTCCTGGCCCGGACGGGCGGCCCCGCGGGGCGACACGGCAACTCACCCGCACGAGTGGCCGACACCCGGCCCATCGTCCTGCCGCCTGCTGCTCCTGCCCGAGGGCCGGCAGCCCGTGCTGTGTGCGTGCCGGAGCTTCGAGCCCGGCCGGCCACCGCCGACCACCCGCCGTGGTTCGAGCCAGGGCCACGACGTCGCCGTCACAGCGGGGGAGGCGTTTGCGGTGGCTGCCCTGCTGTCGGACGCGGTGGATCGGCCGCGAATGCTGCGGCCGGCGGGGCGGTACTGCAGGGTGTGACGTGCCCTGGCGTGGGCTGCCGCCGACCCGAGGAGCCGTCAGGGCAGGCGGAGAGTCTGTCCGGTGAGGATGAGGTCGGGGTTGTCGCCGATGGTGTCGGCGTTGGCGGCGTAGAGGGCGGGCCAGCCGCCGGGGACGTCGAGGGCCTGGGCGATGCCGTCGAGGGTGTCGCCGTCCTGCACCACGACCGTGGCGGTGCCATCTTCCGCGGTGCCGGGGGCGGTGGTGTCCGGCGCGGCGGCCGCCGTGCTCTGGCCGGAGAGCGGCTGCGAGACGGTCGGCGGCTCGGCGGCGGGCCGCTGCGCCGGGCGCGGGGCGGGGATGGTGTGGTGGCCGGTGGTGCGGTGGGCGCGGGCGCCGCAGACGGGCCAGGGGGCAAGTCCCCGGCGGGCGGCGAGGTGTTCGGCGACCGTGATCTGCTGCTCGCGGGTGGCGAGGTCGGGGCGGGCCGCGTAGGCGGTGCCGCCGTTGGCCTTCCAGGTGGCCTGGTTGAACTGGAGGCCGCCGTAGTAGCCGTTGCCGGTGTTGGCGTGCCAGCGGCCGCCGCTCTCGCAGGCCGCGACCTTGTCCCAGTCGACGCCCTGCCCGGCGGCAGCGTTCGCCGCGGTGGCGACAGTGCTCGCCGCGGCGGACGAGGCATGCGTGGGGACAGCCTGCACGGAACCGGCGAAGGCGGCCCACAGGCCCGCTGCGCAGGCGAAGGCGAGGAGCAGCTGCAGGATCCGGTGGGCGATGGACACGGCGGAACACACTCCCGAGAGGTCGGCGATCGGGCGGCCGGCACCCCGGGGCACCGCCCTCCCACCGTTGCCACATCCCACCGCGCCCGTCCGGCCGACATCCCACAAGGTCACCCGCCCGGCCGCGTGCGACCACCCGGGCGCACCACGCCACCCGGGACAGGCCGCGTCCTTCCATCCCCGGGCCGAGGAGCGGCGCTCTTGCCGCGGACGCGCCCTGCGGGCAGCCCGGGGCGTTTGCGGCCCCAGACGGTGTGCAGAAGCACCGTGTCCGACAGACGGCCGGCTGGGCCTTGAGGGCTGGATGCCGGGCGCTGGTCCGGCATCCGCCGGCGCGGGTGCCGGGCCGGACATGGCTGCACCCCGCGGGCGAGGACACAGATCCCCGGCCGCTGTCCCGGCGACGGGCCTGCTCGCCCGGATGGTCGGCCCGGCCCGTCAGGGGAGGGGTTCGGCGTGCAGCGGGCCGTGGTGGAGCGGGGTGGGCGTGATCAGCCGGGCCGTGCCGTGGTCGGTGATCTCCACGCGCAGACGGCCGGTCTCGTCGGTGTACACGGGGTGGCCGCCGGGGCCGGTACGGCCGGTGGCGGTGACGACCGTATTGGACTGCGGGGCGTGGCAGCCCGGCCGGCCGGGCAGGATGATCAGGTAGCGGTGCGCGAGTGCCATCTCGATGCTCCCTTCGGGTCTTGCTGCGCCGCACGTGGTGGCGGTGTCCAGACACTACGCCCGCGGGCCGCCGGTGGGGCCTGTGCCTGTGCCGGTATGGCCCCGCCGCCCGGTACGGCCTCGCACACGGAGCGGCCGACACATGGGATGGTGGTGCGCCACGGGACGGGGTCGATCATCACCGCATGCTCCGCCGCGCCCGCCCTCTCAGCCGCCGCGGTCGAAGAGTCCGGTCCGTCCCCGGTCGTGGCCTGCTGCCTGACCTGGAGCACGGAGCGCCTGCTCCCGTGCGGGACGGTGGTGGCCACCACCTGGCACGAACCGGTGTGCCCGGCCGCCCGAACACACCCATGACCGGCCACACCACCGCCGCGGAAGCGGACGACACCGGCACCTGGGCGATGCGGCCCACCCGCCGCCTGCCCGGAGACATCGGCGGCGGGGTCGAGGACGAAGACGCCGGTCTGGAGGCCGCGCTGCTGCGCGAGATCCGTGAGGAGATCGCCGGTGAAGCCACCGACCTGCACCCGTTCCGCGAGCTGACGAACGACAAAGGCGAGGTCGAGCACTTCTACACCGCCCGAATCACCAGTTGGAATTTCGACAATCGAACCGGTCTCGAATTCCGGCGCGACGACCGCGGCGAGTACCTCCTGGAGGAGGTCCCGGTCACGGCCGACGCCGTCGACGCGCTGAACCTGATGCCGCCCCTGATCAAGGAAGCGCTGCGCGACGCGATTGGCACGGGCGATCTCACCTCCGCGCCGTAGAGCCGTGTGGCCTGCGTGGCCCTGGCCTGGCACCGGCCCGCCTCTGCGGTCTGGTGCCAGTCAGCCAGGCCAGAGGCCTCTCCCCGGCCGAGCCGCACCGGAACTGCCGGGCTCCTTCGGCTGCACCGGCCGCAGCTGCGCAGCGGTGTCTTGTGCCCCCGGTGCGAGCGCGAGCACCGGCATCCCCCACAACGCTGCCATCGCGTATCAGGCCCTGACTCTCGCCCAGCGGATCGGAGCGTCCCGCGGCATCCGCCAGGCCGTCGGCCTCACTCTCGGTTTGCAGCCGTACCAGCACGTTCAAGTTGTCGGCCAGTTCCTCGAGGCCATGCGGTCAGCGGTTTGGCCCCACGCTCGGATGGAGCAACTGTCGGATCGGCCTGCCGTGCGCTCGTGGCCCTGTGCTGCGTTCGTGCCTTTGGATGTCCGCGGGAACCCGGTCACCGGGTCTGGCTCAGTGAGGAGTGCGCTGCCGTTCGGACCGGGGCTCATGCCTGCCCGTGTGCCTCGTGGTGTTCAGACGGCAGTGGGTCGGGAGGTCGTGCCGTGGGGCGAACGTCCTGAGGATGCGGCCCGGGGCTCCGGCCGGTTTGCGGGAGGGTCCGGAGGCTGCTCCTGCACAGGGGGTTGATGGGACATTCGCTGGTACGGGTGAGCCCGCAGAGCTCGCCTACGTCGTCGAGCCTGCCGAGCAGACGGAGGCCGCTGCAGGACCGGCTGCCGTTCCGGTGGCGAAGGCGGGGGGAAGGAAGAGCACCCTGTGGAAGACCGCCGCTGGAAGGGCCGGGCGGCGAGAAGCGTCGCCGCTGGGGGTCTGGGCGGGGTGGCAGACGCACCCGGACCGAACGGGCAGAAGCCGCCGGCCGCCGGTGCGAAGAAGACGGCAGCGGGCAGAGCGGCCAAGACGGTGGCCGCTGGAGTGACGCGGGGAATACGGAGACCAAGGCGACCACGCGGAGCGCGGCTGCGGACAGGGCCGAGAAGTCGGCCTGGGCGAAGACGGCGCCGGTCGTATCTGACCAGGCGGTGCCTCAGCTGTCGAAGGGACGGCGGCGGCTGACCGACGCCGATAGGGTGCTCGTCGTTATCCGGCAGGCTGATCAACCTCTGCGGGCCCGCCAGGTGGCAGAGCACCTCGGCCTGGAGAGCACCGGCGGCGCCGTCGACGTGGTGCGCACGATGCTGGAGCGTCTCGCCAGTGGTTCGCGGATCCGGCGCACCGGCCGCGGTCTGTACGCGGCAGCCGACTGATTGGCGAATGACTCCCTGCCCGGCCACCGGCGACTCACCCTCTCTCGGGACCACGACGGCATCTGCCGGGAGTGCGCTGTGCCGAATTCGTACTCGTCCCTGCGGGCGGTCGGCGGTGGCTTCGGCGCCGGTCATCGGGCGGAGTTCGGTGGGAAACTGCGCGGCCCCGGCCGGTGTGGGCGGCGGGGCCACGCAGGCCTTCGGGCACTCCTTGACGCGCCGCGCTCGACCGTCTGGGTTGGTGAGCGGGCTTGACCTCGCCCGGGTGCCGCCGAAGACCACGGCCCGCCCGGAAGGCGGCCGCGACAGCACCGTAGTCCACAGGTGCGACAACGGCGGCCATTCGATCGGATGATGCAGCGCGAGGCGGATCCCCGGCGGCCACAGTCGCGACCGTGTCGCCGGGTGGCTTCCCCTGTAGGAGATCACGCTGGTCGGGGCTGCTCTCGCCGTCGCATTGCCGCGCTCGCGCCGCCAGACTCGGCCGAGCACGGTTTCTGGGTGACGTTCGCCCATCTGCCACCCGGGGTGTGGCACCGCTGGCACGCGCCGGGAACGGCCGAGGACACGGTGTTCCTCGCCGCTGGCGACGGCCCGCAGATCGAGGTCGCCGATGACGGGGCGGCGGGTATGGAGCGGGGTCCGCGCGACCTGTGGGTGGACGCCGCGATGGTGTCCGCTATCAGCGCCGCGGGCCGGACTGCCGCCGGTTTGGAGGGTGCCGAGCTGGACCTGCTGTCCGGTTCCTCGTTCCGGTCACTGCGCCTGGCTGGTGCGCGGCTGTGGTCCGGGATCAGGCTCGGCGCGGCGCGGGCACCCGTGTCACGCGCATCATGCCGTCCGTCGACTGCACAACCTTCCACCCGGCACATGAATCACTAGGTCAGAGCAGACTTCGGCATGCCCACCACTGCCTTCTGCCACAAGCCGTGGGGCCTGGCCGGTGTCGGGCTCCCACTCATGCCGGGTCGGGTTGCGCCGGTTCGGGCCCCGAGCCGGATCCGCGGAGTACGTCGCGCCGATGTGAGTGGCATTGCTGGCCGGTGAGCGGCGATCGCGGCGTCGGCAGCACTCAGCCTTGTTAAACGGACTGACGGTCCGTATGATTCAGGAATCGGACCGACGGTCCGTTTTTCTGTCGCGCTCCGGCCGGACGGGCCGGGCCGCTGCGACGCCGTCGAGCAGAACGGAAGCCTCGAGCATGACAATCCCCGCGACACCCGCAGAGCTGTACCGGCACGGCCTGCAACTGCTGTTGGACAAGGACATCCCCGCCTGGGTGGACCTGTGGCACGAAGACGGCGTCCTCGAATTCCCCTTCGCGCCCGAGGGCTGGCCCCGACGCCTCGACGGCAAGGCGGCGATCGGCGACTATATGCGCCGTTACCCCGACCACATCGACCTGTGCGACTTCCCCGATGTGACGATCCATCAGACAATCACCCCTGGGACGATCGTGGCGGAGATGCGCGGAGTCGGCCGGCTGGTGAAGACCGGCAGCCCGTTCGAGATGACCTACATCGCCGTCGTCACGGTCGAGGACGGGCTCATCAGCTCCTACCGCGACTACTGGAACCCCATCGCCGTGTCTCGGCCCGGCGCCGACTTCGCAGGAATGCACTGATGACGACCTCCCACTCCGTCCTGGTCACCGGGGCTACTGGTACCACCGGCCGCCGCGTCACCGCCGCCCTGCTTGCCGCCGGCCACCGCGTCAGGGCTGCCAACCGGACGGCCACCCCGGTCGAGGGCGCGCACGCCGTGCGCTTCGACTGGAACGAGCCCGCGACCTGGGACGCGGCCGTGGCCGGCGTCGATCGCGCCTACCTGGTCCCGCCCGTCGGATCCTCGGAGCCGGCCACCGTCATGCTGCCCTTCCTCCAGCAGGCCTGCGCGGCAGGAATGCGCCGCGTGGTGCTCCTCGGCTCCTCCGCGATCCCCGCTGGCGGTCCGGCGGTTGGCCAGGTCCACGAGGCCCTGCCCGGGCTGTTCGAGGAGTGGGTGGTATTGCGGCCCTCCTGGTTCATGCAGAACTTCACCGGTGACACCCCGCACGCGCGCTCCATCCGCGAGGCCGGCGCCATCCTCACGGCCTCCGGACAGGGGCGCGTCGGGTTCATCGACGCCGAGGACATCGCCCTCGTCGCCGTGCGGGCTCTCACCGACCGGCAGGCCGCCAACGCCGACCTGATCCTCACCGGGCCACAGACCCTCACCCACGACGACGTCGCTGCGACCATCACCGAGGTCACCGGGCGGCCGGTCGTGCACCGGCACGTGACCTTCGAGCAGTTGCGCGACCGCTGGGCGGCCGAGATCCCGCTGCAGTTCGCCACCATGCTGGCCGGCATGGACCGCGCCATCGCCGCCGGCGCCGAGGACCGCACCACGGATGCCGTCGAGCGCCTCACCGGCCGTCCCCCGGGGACGTTCCGCGCCTTCGTCGAACGGGAGGTCCGATGAACGGTTGAACAAGACGCCGGTACCGCAAGATGCACCCGCCCGGCCCTACACCCCGGCCGCAGCCGATTTCTGCCAGGAGCGGGGCCGCGGTTGCCCACTGCCCCTCGAACACGGAGCGGTCCCGCTCGCGGACCGGAGGAATATCATTCCGGGGCCGGGAGAACCCGAAGACCAAGGAGGAGGCGTGGCCCAGCGCACCGAGCGTGCGGACGCCCTGCGCAACCGCGAAGCCGTCCTGGCCGCCGCCGACGCCCTCTTCGCCGCCAGCAGCAGCCCGCAGGCCGTGTCAATGGATGAGATCGCCGCGGCCGCAGGCGTGGGCAAGGGCACTCTCTTCCGCCGCTTCGGCGACCGCGCCGGCCTGATCGGCGCCGTGATCACCTCGCGCCTGGAGCCCCTGCGGCAGGCGCAGGCTAAGGCGCTGGATGCACCCGGATCGGCTCCGAGGCAGCAGGTGCTGGACCTCCTCGACGCCGCACTCCGGTTCAAGATCGAGAACCGGAACCTGATGTCGGCCGCAGAGGACGCCGGACTCAGCAGTCCGTACCGGGCGGAACACTACGGCTGGTGGCACGAGACGCTGCGTATGGCGCTGGACCGCGTGCCCGGCGTCCGCAATACGGACTTCACCGCCCACGCCCTGCTGGCCGCCGTCCGCGCCGACCTCGTAGCCCACCTGATCGACGATCAGAAGGTGACGCCCGAGGAGATACGGTCCACGCTGGCAGCCTTCGTCGACAACGCCCTCGGTCCCGACCCCACACCATGAGGACTGGTCGGACGGAGGACAGCCACAGCTGCCGACTCCATTACCCGGCCCACGGGGCACCTCGAACCCGCTACTCGGGCCCACGCCGGTAACCGCCGCTTCCGCGCCAGCCGTGCAGGAGAGGGAGTCTGCCAGGGCGTTGTATATGTCCGCGAGGTCAGTGCAATGCCTCGCTTCGAGGGAGGCGACCACGCGGAGAACTTCCAGATGCCGTGGCGTCTTCGTGGCAGCCTCGAGGCCGCTCGGGAAAACAAAGAGGTCCTCCAAGGAGTTGCCGCCGTCGACATCCGCTGAGGACCGCAGCCGAAGATCGACCGCGACAGATACGCGCAGTGGGCGGCGGGTGTTGATGACGTGCCAGGCCGGTTGCCGGCAGCGGCTGGCCGGTATCGGTGAGCGGCGACCCTGGGCTGCTCCGTTCGGGTGATGGCTGGGTTCGACCGGTCGCGCGAATGGGCAGAGCCTGCGGCATGACGACACCCTCGATCAGACGACACCGCCACCGTCGCCGCCGCACGGCCGCGCCCTCCGAGCCTGCTCCTGCCGCTTCGGTCTGCACCGAGCGGCCACCAACTTCGGCACCGAACAGCGGCGACGGGTGCTGCCGGACCTGGTCGAGCGAACGGCTCTCCCAAGACGGCATGATCATTCGAACCACCTGGCACGAACCTGTATGCCAGACCTGGAGACGGCCATGACCGCCCCCCGCAGAGCCGGGCCCGGGCGCCCGATTTCCGCCCGGCACTACGGTGGTCCGCCGCGACATCCACCACGGCAAGGTGTGGTCGGCCCAGCCCTACCGGACGATCACCGACACCGGCAGCGTGCTCCACCTCGCCTACTGGCCCGGCATCCGCTCACTCGCCCCCACCACCTGGACCACCGCGCTGCGCACCGGCGACGACACCACACGCAACAACGGCCTGCACGATCTTGCCGCCGGTACCTGGGAGCTCGGCCCCTGGACCTGGCAGCACACCGTCGTGCAGGCGCGCTTCAAGCCGGGGGACACCTTCTCCCTTCACTACTTCCAGGACCCGGTGACGGCCCGGCCGCTGCGCCTGTATGTGAACTTCGAGCGGCCGGTGGTCCGGACCCGTGCCGGGATCGACACGCTGGATCTGCTCGTGGACCTGGTGGTCGAGCCGGACCTGTCCGGATGGTGGTGGAAGGACCAGGATGAATACGAGCAGGGGCGCCGGCTCGGGTTCGTCACGGACGCCGACCACCGGATGGTCGAGCAGGCCCGCGAACGGGCACTCGGCCTTCTACAGGACCGGGCGGGGCCTTTCGCCGAGCCGTGGCCCGCCTGGACGCCGGATGCCACCTGGCCCCTACCCATCCTGCCGGAAAGCACCATCCTCGGATCCGTGCCCCCTGCTTCGTAACGGCCTATTGGTACGTTCCAGGCGCTGATGCGCTGCGGGTGGCTGCTGTGCGCTCGTAGCCGGATCCGACGACGGCGCCAGCACGAGGGGTGGTTCCGATGCGTTCACGGCCATCCCCACTTCGGTCCTCATCCGGTGACCCCGCAGGTAGGCTCCGCGGCCATGACCCCAGTCCACCTGGCCGGCCCCCGTCTGGCACTGCGCGAGATCGAACCCGAGGACACCGCCGCCCTCCTGGCGATCTACGGCGATCCCGAAGCCACCCGGCACCTCAGCTTCGAGCCCCGCACCCTCGACCAGGTCCAGGCGATCGTCGACCGCTCGATGAACTCGGCGAAGGACAGCCCAAGGACCGAGTGCGGCCTCGCTGTCACCCACCTCGGCGAGCACCGGCTGACCGGGTATGCCCGCCTGGCCACGGAACCCCAGCAGGCCGCCACCATCGGCTTCGCCCTCCACCAGGCGGAGTGGGGCCTCGGACTGCGCGGCGGCCACCCAGTGGCGGGTCGAGAGCTGGCTGATGCCCCTGATCGCCACCAGCTCGGCCGCCGAGAGTAGCCACGCGGCGACGGTGTAACGGCATTCGCACAATCCGATGAACGCATGCCCGGTCATTGCGCAGATCCAGAGGTGGAAGTCGCCGGCACCCTGCTGGCCGACCCGACGAGTGTGCAGCGCGTGGCTTGTGAGGACGGGTTGGCGTCGAAGAAGATCTCGCCGGCGAGTCGACAGAGGTTGCCAACCAGGTGGCAAAGTGTGCACGGCTCCGCTGCGAGCCTCACCCGGGCACTCCCAGCGGGCCGCGCTGCACGAAGGCGCATCCGCCCTTCGGCCGATGCTGAGAACGGATCGAGGGCCCGCAGCAGATCGCCTGCTGCGGGCCCTCGGCTTGCGGCTACAGGCCGCGGCTGGCCATCAGGTCGACCAGCTCCGGCAGCGCCTTGGCTTCGCGCTGGAGGAAGAACACCTTCGCCCCGCGCCGATCCACGATGCGCAGCAAGTCCCAACCCTGCGCCTCCTGGTAGTAGCGGGCGAGCTGCTCCTGCCCCGTGCCGCGGCGAACCCACGCGAGGCCCTGCTCCGCCGCACGGTTCAACGCCCACCAAGCGATCAGCCGACCGAGGCGATGCGAGTTCGGCACGGTGAACGTGGTGGCAAGGAAGAGCGTCGGCTCTGCCGCTCCTCATCGCTGAACGCGAACTCGGGCAGCGCCTCGTTGCCGTAGGTGGAGGTGCAGCCGACGACGCCCTCGGTCTCATGCTCGAGCACCCACACAGGGAAAGCCGGGTTACCCGCCTGCGAGCTGTACTTGTCCGCCATCTCCGCGCACTCACTGGGTCCTCGCGCGGACAGTCACGCGGAGCGGGACCGCACCATCTTGGCGATCGGCTTGGCATCGGAGGCCCTCGCCTGGCGCATCTGGTGCATCCGATCTCTTCCTGGCGCATTCCGGGTCAGCGTAGATCGGCCGGGTGCCTCTGATCGTGGGATTGTGAAGTCGGCGCGCCGACGCAGTCCAGGGGCGGATACAGTGCCGCCGGGACGCCTTCAGGCCTGGCCGCCGACCGGGGTCAGAGAGGGCCCGCGGGGCCTGCACGACTCCCGGTGTTCGAGTGAGTGTTCGAATTATTGCTGTTCGGTCACACCCTCGTGCAAGCGGCAGACGCCGTCAGCGGCAAGCGCTAGCCTGAGACCAAATGGGGGGATGGCACTGCGTGCCGAACGGCCCCCGCCGACACCACCCGGCGGGCCAGTCGTTACGGTGTAGACAGAGCCAGTGAAGGAGGCGACAGTCATGGCCAACGTGAGGGATGTAGCCGCATACATCCTCGACAAGCACGGGCCGATGTCCGCCATGAAGCTCCAGAAGCTCTGCTACTTCGCCTACGGCTACCACCTCGCATGGGAAGACCGCAGCCTGTTCCCGGAGCGTTTCGAGGCCTGGGCCAACGGGCCGGTCGCCCCCGAGCTGTACGCCCTGCACCGCCGCCGCTTCCAGCTGAACGCCGGCGATATCACGGGCGACCCCGCTGCCCTCGACCAGGGCGAAGCCGAGTCCGTCGACCTGGTCCTCGATGCCTTCATTGGCTACTCCGCCCACGAGCTGTCGGCCATGACCCACCAGGATGGGCCCTGGGTCATCGCACGCCAGCGTGCCGGCGTCGCAGACCTGGATCGCAGCAGGGAGCCCCTCCTCGACGAGGACATGGAAGACTTCTTCGGTGCGCTGGTGAACCGCAGCGCTAACTGACCTGAGTCGGGGGACGGCAAGCACGTGGCGAAGAAGCGCCCCGTCGGGGGGAAGAGCGTCGGTCTGCCGGGGCCGATCAGCGTCGGCAAGAACGTCGGCAACACGAAGGACCTCCTTCCGAACGCCAGCACCACCAACGATCGGCTGACCTGGCGCTTCACCCACATGGACCACGACAGTCGCTGGTGCTTCGACGGCGCCACGTCGGCAGAGGTCTGCGAGCTGCTGCGGAAGCTGAAGGACTTCGAGTCCATGACGATCGCGGAGCTCCGCCAGACCTGGAGAACCTTCAAGGAGTACGACCTGCCCGGAGGTCTCTGCAATGACGCCCTGAACCGGCTCGTCGAGATCGGCCGCGATGACATGACCAAGATCCAGCGCCTCGAACTCACCGGCCTCCAGCGACTGTACGGCTTCCTGGACGGACACGTCTTCCACGTTGTCTGGTGGGACCGTCGACACGAGGTATACCCCTCCAAGCTCAAGAACACTTGAGCCCTGTCCGGGAGGGGCGGAGCCTGGTCACTACTGCCGCCTGCGCCGACTGTCCGGCCGAGCGCCTGCCACACTGCTGCTCCCGGTCGCAGGCAAGGAGGTCGAGGATCGACAGCGGGGCGTGAGCCAGAACCGCTGCCAGTTGTCCGGGAGCAGTTCCAGACCTCCATGTTTCGTACGGAGTTCGGCCATGGAGATCCGCCGCTGCTAGGTGTCGTCAACGTCGTGCCATGCCTCTGCGTGCTTCTCCCGCTCCTGCTTCACCGCGGCGGGGAGAGGGTGGTAGTCCTCTCTGGTCTGCGGCACGTTGCTGGCCAGGCTGGCATTCAGTTGCCGAGGTCGCGGCGCGGGAAATGGCTCATCCGTTGCAGCAACGATTGGCGCGACACAGTGGTCCTGGTGGAGCAATGGCGAGCAGCGCGTCATCTCTTCGACGAGCATGGTTGCAGTGAACAGTTCCCCCGCGTTTTCCTGTACATCATGACGGCTGGCACGCATGCAAATTTGAGGTACCGACGCGAGTACGCCGGACTCAGCATCGAGGAGTTTGCTGAGCTGGTCGGCGTCACCACTCGCGCCGTCCGCTACTGGGAGACCGGCCGGCGGGAGATCGGCGACCGCTACTTTGGTCGTGTGCTGGCCGTGCTGGGCTGTGATGCCCAGGCGATCGGAGAGCGCCGACGCGGTGAGGAGACCCTGCGCGACCTGCGGCGGGGAGCTTCACTCAGCGCCGAGCAGGTAGCCGCGCATCTGCGCAAGCAGCGCACCACCGCCCACATGAAGATCACTGCTGACAAAGTCCGCGCCTTGGAGCAGGGAAACACTGTCCCCGGCCGGCCGTGGCGGTCAGTGCAGGACTGCGGGACGATCGCCAGGGCTCTTGCCAACCTGTACCGGGTTCCTACCCGCCTGCTGGCCGACGCGTGGCGGAGGACGAACTCGACCGTTGCCGCGCCGGATCTCGCCCCAGCGTCGAAACGCGCTCCGTCCGAGGGCGCACAGCAAGCCTGGGATGCTCTGAACGAACGCCAACAGCTCTACCTTCGTGAGCTGTTCCACCAAGACCAGGAACACGAGCAGCAGCAGGCACAACGACACCTCGATGGTGTCCCTTACATCCCGGTGGTCGAGTGGCGCAGGCTGTTGTTCTGCCTGCATGCCCCCGCGTCAGTGGTCGGCTACAGCCCCGCGCAGGAGCGCCTGCGTGCGGCTGGTGTTCACGATCCGGGGGCTGGTTCCTCCCTGAGCGCGCTGGAGCGTCGTGGTCTGATCGTGTGCCACCACGACGCCGTGCGTGTCGAGCCGATCGGGGAGGTGAGGAGAACGCGTGTGGAGCTGACCCGTGCCGGGCGGTCAGCCGCTCGTGCCGGACTTGGTATCGAATGCCCGGCGACACCACCGGGAATGCTGTCCGAGTGGTTGTGGCGCGTCCTGGTGCGGGTCATCACTCGTGCGCCGATTTCCGACGGAGACGTTCCAGGCCGGGGCACTCACTATCTCGCGGTCGGTCACTCCATCCGCAAAGGGGTGCCGTCGCGGGGTTTCATCGAGCACCGGCAACCCCATGGCGCCGTGGGAGGGCCGCACTACTGGTACCCGACCCGTTCGGGGATCAGCCACGCCGCCGATCACCTCGCCGTGTACCGGGAGCTGTACCCGCGCGTCAACACCGAAGGGCTTGAAAGACATCTGAGTGAACCAATGTGACGGAGCGTGGAGAACTGTTCACGCTCCCGCGTCTAGACTCCGTCCCGTGGACGACGATCCAAGCGAGCCGCCCGGACGGCGGGACAACGGCACCATCCTCCTTGAGGTCGTGAAGGCGTTCGAGGTCTGCTCCAACGCCGCGACTCATGCCGACCTGAAACCGGCGGAAAGAGTCGAACGACTCCTGCAGGCCCACAGCTCCCTGATGGCCGCATTTGGCCCTGGGCACCGGGTAACCTTCGCTGACATCCTGGACCGCCTCAGCGGCAACCACGCTGGAATGCTCGACGGGCTCATCCCCTCATGGCTCGATGCCACGGATCTCGGCGGGGTCAGACTTCTGGACCCCGAAGGCATCCCGACCGCAGGCGGCTTCGACTTCCGCCACGAGGCCGAACTGGTTCGCTGGAAGGCATCGAAGCTCGGCAAGCAACCCGAAGGCGTCACGGCGCAGGGCCTCGATGCGGAGTACAGCCAGGAATCCGTCTTCAGGTCCATCAAGGGCGACTTCTACCAGCGCCACCGCACCACGCTGATCACCTGTCCTGTTGTCCCCACCAGCGAACTGCCGGATCTGCTTCTGCCGATCCAGGCCAACCGCTTCTACCAGCCGGTCGAGCAATACGCCCAGTATCAGGGATGGTTCTTCCCGTGCACGGCATGCCGATGGCCGATGAAGATCACCCTCGCCGGCAGTGGCCGACGAGCTCGGGGGACCGTGCAGTGCCTCTACCCTTGGCACGCCGACACCGGGTCGGTGTACGTCTTCACCCCTACCTCGGGCAGCGAGCCGCCCGTTCTGAACCCGGCCTTCGAATGCCGGCAGCCGTCCGCACGTCACGCCCGGCTGTGGACCGGCACACTTCCCCCCATTCCGCAGCCTCTTCGGGCGTCCGAGTACCTGGCGCTGCACCGGGCGGTGTGGCGCTACACCACTGTGTCCGGGCTGCCGGAACTGAAAATTCACCAAGCCCTCGAAGAAGATCTGGCCGGCACCGGCTACACCCCAGCGTTGTGGCCGTTCAACGACACCTTCGACCACGCTGTGATGAGCCCGAATCGCGACGTTCTGTTCAGCGCGGACTTCAAGGACTACACCTGGCAGAACCACCTGATCACCAAGGTCCACAGGGATGCCGGCGACGGAGGCGGAGCGAAGTGGCTCATCGTCCCCGACCACCGGAGCGAACAGGTCGATCACCTCAACGCCGCCGGGCGCCTCTACGACCTGCAAGCGATCACTGCGACCGACTACCTGACGATGGTCGTTCAGAAGGTCAAGGAGAACCCCCGCGATGGCCGATGAGCGACGCGCCGACGAAGCAGCAGTCATGTCAGTGCTCGCGCTGACCGCCCATTACTTCCCCCGCACCGGCTCCAACGGGAAGGTGGTGGCCGCCTTCCGTGATGCGACGTTCTTCGCCCACCGCAAACCTCAAGCCTGGTCCGGGTGGCCCACCCTCACCACAACTGAGCGCAACCTGATCCGACAGGTCATGTTCCTCACCCCGCCGGAGTGGGCCAGTGAACAGAAACTCAAGAGCGCCGTCCTGGACCTGATCGGTGCGTTCACCCTCGACGACGACCCCGACGACAGGTCCGGAGGCACGATCATCCTCGACGGCGACGACCCGTTCCAAGCCGACGCTGCCCACGTCCGCGCTGGCAGTGACT
Organism: Kitasatospora sp. NPDC085895; assembly: GCF_040702125.1. Classification (NCBI taxonomy): domain Bacteria; kingdom Bacillati; phylum Actinomycetota; class Actinomycetes; order Kitasatosporales; family Streptomycetaceae; genus Kitasatospora; species Kitasatospora sp. NPDC085895. The sequence continues at coordinate 14,671 of NZ_JBFBJY010000104.1, forward strand.
TCCTCGGCTACGCGCACAGCCGGACCGATCAGTTCTTTACGTGGGGGAAACGGCGCCGCGCCCACCCCTTCGCCGGCCCCGGCACGTGGAAGACGCGTACCGCCCATCTCGGCGAGAAGCACGGCGTCACCCGCCGCCAGATCACCTTCCACCGCACCGGATCGTTCCGCGAAGCCCCGGGGCACGAAGCGCTGCCCACTCTCACCACCCGCCCCTACCGAGAGCGTATCGCGCCCATCGTCGAGGAGCTGCTGCACATCGCCGAACTCCTCGACGGCCAGGACCCCGACAAGGCCTATCTGCACAACACCCTGACCAAGTTCTTCAAGCAGCTGCAGACCGCCGACGACACTCTGACGGAGTTCGCCATGATCTCCGGCCTGGTGAACCTCCTCAACGCGCCTACAGCCAGCGGGAAGACCGTGCTCACTCGCGTTCTCGCGTCATGGGCGGCCTTCCACGGGTTCCGTATCGCCCTGGTCGTCCCCGACGTGGAGTCGACCCTCGACATGCGATGGACCATCGCCAACGACTTCGCATGGCTTCGTAAGAAGAAGCACCTCAAGAAACTTCACACGGTAGCCGCGCTGTTCTCGCCCCGGGGCATGTACCGCCGTGCCCTGACCCGCGCCGCGTTGAACTCAAACCTGGAGATCACCGCGTGGCAGACGCGCCGGAAGGCTGATATCGGGCTGCTCGCCTACGGCTGCGGACAGCGCCCCCTCATGGAACCCCACGACCTTTATCCGCACGGTGAAGAGAACTGCTTCACCCTGACCGCCGTGGGCGAAGGCGGTGAGACCCCGCACGCCTGCCCGTTCGTTCGGGACTGCGGGAAGTTCGCCCAGTTCTACGATGCCCAGGACGCGACGGTCATCGTCACCAGCCACGCGAATCTGATGGCCGGTACGACGCGCATCGGGATGGTCCTCGATGGCCAGGAGGTCCGTGGACGACCGCGGGGTACGGCCGGTCTGACCGTGCTGGAGACCGTTCTCCGCGGCTGTGACGCGGTCGTGATCGACGAGATCGACGCGTTCCTGTCCACCGTCATCAGCTCCTGCGTGACGGAGACCACCCTCGCATCGCGCCGCGTCGAATCCGACCTCTGGAACATCGGCAAAGACTTCCGGCGCCTTCCCACCTTCCACGCCTCGCAGATCCTCAACTCCCTCAGCCACGCCGACCACATGGCAACCTCCGTATTGCTGTGGTCGATCGCGAAGAACGGCATCAAGCTGAATCCCGGCGCTGTCGACGACGGTTCGAAGGGGGCGAGCCGCGACAACGCCGGCTGGCGCATGGCCAAGTCCAGGGACCGGGAGATCCTTGCCCTCCTTTTTCCCGGCGAGGCCGTGAAAAGCGGCCCGATCGCCTCCAGCCGGCTCGCGTTCCTCGATGACCTGATGCCCGATCGATGGCACGAGGACGACCGAGACAGCGAACCGGAGATGCCCGACGGAGCAACGGACTGGGACGGTGTCCAACAAGCGCTCCGGGCAGTTGTGGCTCCGCGCGGCGACACATACTTCGCAGAGGTCAAGACCGACCTTCACGATCTTCTGTCGAAGACGGTGGAAGACGGTCAGCAGCGTGCCGCGCTGATCAACCTGTTGATCTCCCGCGCCGTCCTGCTCGACCTCGAGTCATCACTGAGGGAGCTGCGATGCCAGGCGCAGTCGGCTCGCCATCTCGATCTGGCATCGGTAAGGAAGATCCTCGACGCCATCGAGTCGTCCGCCGTCGCCGGCCTCTACCCGACGGCGATGCTCGGCTCCGCGATCAACGGCTTCCAGCTCAAGGGCATGGACCACCGCGAGACCAGCGCCGAGCTGATGTCCCGCTTCATCGGCGGCGATCCGCACACGTTCGTCTCCGAGCTGGGTGGCCTGACCGCGCTGTTGTCGGCCGGCGTGGAACGGCCGATCCTCGGCCTGTCCGCTACCAGCTACTTTCCGCAGGCCGTCAGCGAGCACGTTCACGCCCCTGTGCGCTGGTGGATTCCCGACGTACGTCCAAGGTCGATCACCGTGCTCGCCGACCCCGTCCACCGGGACGGCAAGGAAGGCAAGGAGGCGATCCGCGTCGGCGGCATCTACGCCGAGCACAAGCCGGCAGTCCTGCGGGAACTTGGCCAGGCGATGTACGAGCAGAAGATCCAGCGACGCCTGAAGAAACTCAAGAACAGCAAGCCCAATCAGGCCAGGGCGCTTCTCGTGACGAACTCCTATGAGCAAGCGGCGCACCTCGCCTCCGGGGTGGCAATGGCCGAAGGTCTCGCCCACCGCGTCTGCGTACTGATCAAGAGCCATGACCAGCCACAGGATTACGAGAAGAACATCCCCGCGCACGTGACACGACTCACGCGCGAGGAACTGCACCAGTTCCCCGACCTCGGAGAGATCCTGGTGGCTCCCCTGCCACTGGTCTACCGGGGTCTGAACATCGTGGTCGGCGTTCGCTCGGCCGTCCACGACGTCTACCTCTGCACACGCCCGTACCTGAGCATCGAAGCCACGGCATGGCTGCACGCCAGCGTGAACGCCGCAGGCGTGAACGCCCTGCCACCGGGCGGCAGTGACAAGCCGGTGGAAGCGATCCGGGCCGCGCAGGATGCCGCCTGGGCACGCCTGATGATGATCCTCCGGTCACCGGCGAACTTCTCGAACATCACCACTGACCTGCAGGAGGAGCTGGTCGCGACGATGATCGTGCAGCTGATCCAGCTGGCCGGCCGGGGCCGACGCGGCGAGACCGACATGCGGCTGTTCATCGTCGACGAGTCCATGAACGACGCGTCGTTCAGCGCCGGCATGGCGGCGATCATCCGCCGCATCGAACAGAGTTGGAGCCCCGAGCAGCGCACAGTCATGGAGGAGCTGTACGGGGAGGCTCTGAAGGCGTTCCTGGCCTACGCGGACATGAACAAGTAGGCAACGTGACGCCGGCACCAGGCCGGCATCGAGGAAGAAGGACGAGGTACCCGACCCATGGCGCGAAGCCGTGACCTGACCGCACCCACCACCACGATCCTGTGCACCGAAGCGCTATTGAAAGGCATGACGGCGCAGGTCTGGGAGTTCAGCGAGATCACCCAGCAGACGTGGAAAGGGCTGGAAGGGCAGGCCCGGGACGCACGCAAGCAGGCGCAGAAGGGGGACGACCGGGACCTGTTCCTGCTGCCGTACTCGATCGTGGTGAACGTTCTCCAGCAGATCACGGACGGGTACGTGTACCTGGACAAGTACCTGCGGTTCATGGTCGCTCTCGACGACATCGAACCGAAGGCGCTGCGGAAGGTGTTCACCTACCTCGAAGGCATCGTCCGAGGGATCCCGGTCGACGAGATTCCGCTGCGGGTCGAATCCGAGCTGGCCGACCTGGTGGCCAACACCGACAGCGTCACCAGAGACCTTGCTGACGTGATCCTGCCCGCCGAAGGAGCCGCGTACGCCGATCCGCCGTCATGGGCGTACCAGGCCGTGCGGTGGCACCTGGCGAAAAAGCTGGCAGCCGTTCCCTTCATCGACCGAGAGATCGAACCCGTGAAGAAGCCGGAGATGGCGAAGGACGCCAACGGCAAGCCGTTGAAGGATGAAGACGGCAACCCGGTGCCAAGGACCGATGAGGCCGGCAACCCGGTGATGCGGACCGGAGCGTGGAAGCCGACCGGGAACACTGCAACGCTCCGGTACCGGCCGGACAGCTCCGGAGACCTGATCGCATGGGACCACCCGATCGGGCCGACGTTCGCCAAGCTGCCACACCCCCTGACGAGAGAAGCCATGGACGCGGGCTACCCAGAGAACCCGTCGGCAGCAGATGCGCAGTACTCGCTGTCGCGGATCTCGGTGGGCATGAGCACCCATCACGGACGCCCGGAGCCGGTCATCAATCTCGGTGCACACATGCGGCGCGTCAACGACACGCTGGTGTGGTCAAAGACGATCATGGTCGACCGCGCAACCGGTCCGGTGCTGCTGGTCAGCCTGGACGGCAGGAAACTGAATCGCACGAACCGGCTGGCGCTTGAGATCCTGGCGAAGCTGGACGCCGACGCCACGGCACTGGAGACGCTTGACGGGCGGGTGCGGGCAGAGATCGCTGAACTCGACGCATCCAAGGGCAATAACGGCCGGGTACGCCGCGTCACGGAGAAACCGGGAATGATCCGTCCGCTCATTCCCAAGCAGCGGTCCTTCCAGGTCGGCAGTGGCGCGGGCCTGCACCATCACGAGCTGCTGCACGAGTTCGCCGCGCGGGCGCTCGGCGACAAGGCGACCTTCCTGGCCCTCACCAACGTCCCCGGCGTGTTCTCCAACCGGATTCACAGCCTCAGAAGCGACGAGAAGAAGCAGCGCAAGGAAGCCGGCGAATTCCTGAACCTCTGTGCGCTGCCAACCCCCGCCGCGGTACGCGACTCGATCCAGGACCAGGACCTCGACCGGCTTCTGATCGTGTGCCTGTGGTACAGGGAGGAGACCAGGCTGCGGATGATCAGCGCCCTCGCGTTCTCGAACGGCGCCGACGTGGACATGGACCCCACCGATGGGGAGATCGTTGCCCTCGCCGACGGCGTGGAAGCGGTGTTCGTCCGCGCGACGCGACTTCTCGCGCATGGCACGGAGGACGGGCGTATCGACGCTGCACGGGACATCGTCGACCGGTACGCGAAGCCGGGAGTGATGATCGCCGCCTGGTGCGAGACAGAGATCCCGGGGGCCGGCGAGAAGCACAAGGGGATGAAGCCGGCCGAGGTCCGCAAGGATCTGGCGGACAACGACGCGAAGTTCCAGGTGCGCCGCGCGTTCGCGACCGAGACGGTTCCGAGTCAGAACATTCTCGGGATCAAGACGACCTACGACAAGGCGGGCCACAAGGTCCACAAGGTGCAGGGCGTCCCGAAGGACCGCAACAAGGATCATCCCGCGTTCATGGGTTTGCTGGACCTGTACCGGTCGTGCGGTGTTATCGACGAGCGGTACGAACAGGCCCTGTACGCGCCGGGTGACTCCTTCGAGATCCCGCGTATCGCGTTCGTCGGTCTCCACGTCCGACGACAGGGGAAGAGCGCTCTGTTCAGGGGTGAGCCGAAGCGCGTCGTCATGGCGACCTGCTTCATCCCGCCGACAGAGCCAGGAGGCCAGTGGCGCATGCTCGGCTGGTCGAACCTGGCCATGCGCTGGGAACCGTACCGGGTGGCCCAGGCCGAGTGCCACGCGCTGAACTACCCCAACCACAGTGGGACCGGAGACGGGACCACCGATGTCGCACGATGGGCTGAGGCCGGCCGGGATATCAACGAGTGCCTGAAGGACCTCGTGCTGGAAGAGCTCGACGGCATGCCGTACACGGTGATGCTCGACGGGCACGGGGCGCGGCGGATCTTTCCCGGCCTGCACAACAATAAGCAGGGCATGGACCCGTTCGACTCCTACGGCCGGGTGTGGCTTCCCGGCCACGGTCTGCCGGACTACATGCAGCCGGCGGGGATCGTACGGGTGAACTGCATGTCGGGGGAGATGCCCAGCATCGCCTACCTCTCGTACGCGAACGACGACCGGATCAAGATGAGCAGCGAACTGTTCCGCCCCTCGGATGCGGGCCCGGACTCGTCGTGGTGGGTCGTCACCGAGCCGAGGAACTACGGCAAGACCCGGTTCGGACAGTGGAAGACCCGTTGGCGGGCTCTGCCCGAGAAGGTCGGAACGCAAACGGAGAGCGAGTTGAAGGCACCCTGGTACTCGATGACCTGTCGCGAGATCACGCCGATGTTCGTCCGTGGTGAAGGGCTGACGCGCGAGGGACTGGCGGTGGCCACCGCCCGGATGTGTGATCAAGCGTTGTCGTGGTCGGACCGCACCAAGTATCCCGCTCCACTGCACGCAGCCCTTCAGATGGATCTTGACCACCCGAACTTCAGGCGCTCGGCTCCGCGTGAGTACGAAGACCGGACGATCCTCAGCGAGGCAGTTGAGGGCCTCGATCTGGCTGACAGCGATTGAGTGGGGGCGAATCCCTGGACCTTCTGCCTACAGGTGCAGCCGAAAAGCGTTCGGTCCGATGGTCGAGCGTGAGACAGCCGAGGAATTGCGGTTGCCGACCGTTACCTTCTTCGGTCGGCGCCCACTTCGTCACTCGCACGCTGATGGTGGGCGCAGTCACACCGATGTGTCGTTCTGGTTTGTTCTGCGTGCTCGCCGGCAGGAGGTCAGCTGGTTCGACCCCGGCGAGTACACCGCCGTGGAGTGGCTGCCCTGGCGCCGGGTGCTCGCGGAGCCCATCCAGCGACTCGACCCGCACATGCACCGGTTCACCCGCAAGCTCCTCGCTGCGGCGACGGTCGGCTGACTTCGCGGGCATTCGGCCGCGAGGGCCCTCGGGTAGCGAGATCGGTGGCCCGTGGTCGCGGTCTGCCCGCCCCGTACGACGACGAGAATGCGCAGCGCCCGGCCGGGCGCTCAGCATCCGAGCGAACTCGAGGTGATTCAGTGACCGACCAGCAGACGGCGGGCAGCACGGTTCGGGAAGTGACCGCGAGCACGTTCCTCCTGCGCCGCGACGCGGGCCAGTGGAGCGTGGGACTGATCTGGCACGACCGGCTGGGCAGCCACATGCCTGCCGGCGGCCATGGCGAGGTCGGAGAGGGAGTGCACGACGCCGCTGTCCGCGAAGTCTGGGAGGAGACCGGCCACACGGCCCGCCTCATTCCCAGGCCCGCGGCACCCACTCCGGCCGGTTTCCCCCACCGCCTGGTTCCCGCTCAATGCCGTTGCTTGAGTCAGTGAACTATTGCCGGTCGCAGGGTGATGACCTTGGGCGCGACGCGTCGTGTCGGCTGCCGGTCATGGGTGCTGAC
>NZ_JBFBJY010000105.1:0-21485 GCF_040702125.1 Kitasatospora sp. NPDC085895
CGGTGCGCTGGCGGTAGTCGGGGGCGAAGTGCCGGTCGGCGGCCTCGTCCAGGTCGAGGCCCGGAGTGAGGAGCAGGTCGGTGAGGGCGGCGCGGGCGTCGGTGCGGTTCATGGAGATTCCTTCGGTTGGACGCGGGAGTGTTCCCGCCCTGGGATCGAGCAGAGATGCGTGCTTTAAGCACGCTTCTGACCGTAGCAGGAAAAGCGTGCGCAGAGCACGCTAATCTGGATATGTGAACAACTCGACGGGGCACGACATCGCCGATGCGCTGGGCCTGCTCATGCGGCGCACCACGCGCGAACGCCTCTACGGCCGGCTGGCCGAGGGGTTGGGCGAAGCGGTCGACGGCCTCACCTACCCGGTCCTCAGTGGCCTGGCCCGGACCGGGGCGTGCAGTGCCGCCGACCTGGGCCGCGAGATCGGGCTGGACCGCACCACCGTGACCCGCCGCGCCGACCGACTGGAGCAGGCCGGCCTGCTCCAGCGCCGGCCCGACCCGGCCGACGGCCGCGCGACCCTCCTCGCGCTCACCGAGCAGGGCCACAGCGTCGTGTCGGCCACCAGGCAGCGACTGGCGGCCGGCATCGAATCCTCGCTCGCCACCTGGCCCCAGCCGGAGGCCCGGGCCTTCGCGCGCCAGCTGCGCCGCTTCGTCGACGAGGGCCCGTTCGCCGCCGAACATCACTGACGGCCACCGGCCACCACGTGCGCAGAGCCGTACTCCCCGTGCCGGGATCGGCGGCCTGGTCGGCGGGGCTTCCAGGGCGTCGCGAGGTTGGCAGCGGTGCCGGTACCGTCGGTCCCCGCCGGATCGCCGGCACACTCCCGCTGGGCGAGCCACGGATCAGACCCCGCCCGCACCAACCCGACACGGCAGGTCGCCGCGCCGCCCGCCAGGCGCCCCGCTGCGCCCTGCCGCAGGCAGGCCACCGCAGGTACGTCCCGCCCGGCGGTCCCGTGGCTGCCCGCACTTCGGGACGGCCCGGGGCATGTTGATCGCGGACACCGTGCTCTTCCGACCCGCAGGCGAAGGCGCACGGCGAAGAGCGCCCGAACCGGGCCTGGGGTGCTGAACGACACCGCGCCCCTCCTGTGAGCGTGCTTCGCGGGTGGCCGGGCTGTGCGCGTGGCTCCGGAACAGGTGGGTGTTCAGCCGTGCGCGGTGCCTGATCCGGAGCGGGGCTGTGCTGGCGGGGCGGATGGCTGTGCGGGGTTGCACCGACAGGGCCCGGGGCCTGACGGGCCAGACGCAACTTCTTCGCGTTAAGCTGAGCGCATGAGTGCCCGAGCGACCACACGCCCCGGCGGGCGCAGCGCCCGCGTCCAGCAGTCCGTGCACCAGGCCGTCCGCGATCTGGAGGCGGAACTCGGGCGGGATGCACTCACCGTGCCGCTGATCGCCGCCCGCGCGGGAGTGACGCCGTCCACCGTCTACCGGCGGTGGGGGGACCTGCGGGAACTGCTGTCCGACGTGGCCGTCGAGCGGCTGCGCCCCGCCACCTCGCCGACCGACCACGGCAGCCTGCGGGCGGACCTGGAGGCGTGGACCCTGCAGTTCGCCGAGGAGATGTCTTCGACAGCGGGCCGCACGTACATCCGCGACACCCTGCTGGGGGATCCCGAGCAGGGCAACGCGGCCATTTGCTCCGACTACGCCGCCGAGCAGTTGAAGGCCATCGGCGTGCGCGCGGCCGGGCGCGGGGAGGCCGTGCCCGACGTGGAGGCCATGCTGGACGTCGTCGTCGCCCCTCTGATGTACCGCATCCTGTTCCGCCCGTCGGACCTGTCCGAGGCCTACACCAGCCACTTGGTGGCGTCGGTGCTCGGCAGTGTTGCGCCGCCGCACACCTCCACCACATAAAAGCTAAATATTTGCGTTTTCGAAGTCCGTGAGCCTAGAGTGCTAAACGCAAAGCATTCGCCTTAAGGCTCAGAGGTGCTTCCATGCCCAGCGTCACAGCTCTGACGTCCCACTCCCGCCGCCTGCCCCTGCTGAGCCACCACGGCGCCTTCCGGCTCCATGCCTCGGTCCTGGTCGGGCTGCTGGCCGCCTCCAGCGCTCCGACCCCGCTGTACGCGCTTTACCAGGCCGCCTGGCACTTCTCGGCCATGACGCTCACCGGGGTGTTCAGCGCCTACGCGCTCGCCCTGCTGGTGGCACTGCTGACCGCAAGCACGCTCTCGGACCACCTGGGCCGACGGCCGGTCCTCGCCGCGGCGCTGCTGGCAGAGGTCCTCGCGATGGCCGTCTTCGCCACTGCCCAGGGGGTGCCGGCGCTGATCGCCGCGCGGATCCTTCAGGGCCTGGCCACCGGCGCAGCCACCAGCGCTGCCGGAGCCGCCCTGCTCGACTTCGAAAACCCGGGCCGCCCCGGCCGGGCAGCGGCCGCCAACGGCATCACCCCCGTGGCCGGCATGGCGGCCGGAGTGCTGGCCGCCACCACCCTCGCGCAGTACGCCCCCACCGCCACCCGCACCGTCTACCTGCTGTTGCTCCTGCTCTTCACCGCGCAGGCCGCCGCGGTCCTGCTCACCCCCGAGACCGCCGGTCCCCACCCCGGCGCCTGGCGCTCACTGCGCCCCGCCGTCACCGTCGCGCCCGCCTCCCGGCCGGCCATCCCGGGAGCCCTGCTGACCCTGAGCGGCCCGCACCTGCACAGCCTGCTCGCGCTGTTCGCCGGCACCGCCCTGGCGGGCGCGGGCTTCGGTGCCGTCACCCAGGCCGCCCTGCGCCTACTGCTGCCCCCGGCCGCCCCGGGCGAACGCGCCGGGACGCTCGCCGCCTATTACGTCCTCAGCTACCTCGCCATGGGCATCCCAGCCGTCCTCGCCGGCCTGCTGACCAACCTGTACGGCCTGCAGACCGCCGTCTCGCTCTACGCCGTGACGGTCATCCTGCTGACCCTGATCGGCCTCATCCGCGCCGTGCGACAGCCGCACGCCGTCTAACCCGACCCAACCCGCCCACCACGTGAGGACCCACCGATGAGCACTGCCACGCCCCGTCAGGCCACCCCCCTCACCAGCACGGGATGGAACCTGGGCGACATCGCCGTACGCCGCGTCGACGAGATCGAACTGCCACGCGGTACCGGACCCTGGCTGCTGCCGGACGCCACCAAGGAGGTGCTGGACGAGGCCCCGTGGCTGCGCCCCGACTTCGCCGACGCCGACGTCCCGCGGCTCGCGAGCCACAGCTTCGCGGTCGAGTCCGGCGGCGTGCGGATCGTCGTGGACACCGGCATCGGCAACGGCAAGCCGCGCGCCAATCCGGCCTGGAACGGGCTCGACACCGACTTCCTGGAACGCCTGGCGGCGGCCGGTTTCCCACCCGAGTCCGTGGACCTGGTGATCACCACGCACCTGCACACCGACCACGTCGGCTGGAACACCCGCCTCCTCGGAGAGGACTGGGTCCCCACCTTCCCGGGCGCCCGCTACCTCACCAGCCGCACCGAATGGGACCACTGGGCCGCTACCGACCTGGACGAGGCCCGCAGCCGGATGTTCCGCGACTCCGTCCACCCCGTCCGCGACAACGGGCAGTACGACCCCGTAGACGTGCCCGAACAGGGGCACGAGGCGGCACCGGGCGTCTTCCTGGTCCCGGTCCCCGGCCACACGCCCGGGCAGGTCGCCGTCGAGCTGCGCGGCAGCGACCGCCGGGCGCTGATCACCGGGGACAGCATCCACCACCCCGTCCAGCTGTCCCACCCCCACGTGCACAGCTGCGTCGACCTCGACCCGGCCCAGGCCGTCCGCACCCGAGCCCGGCTGCTCGACACCCTGGCCGACACCGACGCACTGCTCCTGGGCACCCACTTCCCGCGGCCCACCGCCGGCACCGTCCGCCGGGAGAACGGCCGCTACCGGCTGCTCGCCGAGCCGGGCGTTGAGATCCCGGCCACCGTGGCCTGACCACGCGACCTGCCAACGAATCCCCAAGCCTCGAGGGTGGCGGTTACTCCGCCACTCCAACCTCCACCGAAAGGGAGAGCATCCGTGTCCGCCGTCGAACTCACCCCACCGGAGGCCGCCCGCTGGGCGGCCCGCGCCGGCCTGGTGCTGCCCGCCGAGCGCCATGCCGCGGTCGCCGCGGTCGCCAACCACATCCACAGCGTCGTCGCGCTCCTGCGCGAGCTGGACTTCGCGGACGTCCCGCCCGCCGCCGCCTACCGTGCCGCAGAGGAGCACCACGATGCAGCCGTATGAGCTGTCCCTCACCGCCGCCGCGGACGCGATACGGGCCAGGCGACTGTCCCCCGTCGAACTGGTCGACTCCGTCCTCGAGCGCATCGAGGAGGCGGAGCCGCACCTCGGCGCCTACGTCACGGTCACCGCGGAGCGGGCGCGCCGGGCGGCGCGCGAGGCCGAACACGAAGCAGCGCAAGGCCGTTACCGGGGACCGCTGCACGGCATCCCGATGGCGCTCAAGGACCTGATCGATGTCAGCGGGATGGCCACCACCGCCAGCTCCCGCGTACGTGCCGGCCACCGTGCAACGGCGGACAGCACGGTCGCCGCGCGGCTCGGCGCAGCCGGCGCGATCCTGCTCGGGAAGACCCACACCCACGAATTCGCATTCGGGCTGACCACCCCGCAGACCCGCAACGCCTGGGACCGCGGCCGGGTCGCCGGCGGCTCCAGCGGCGGCTCCGCGGTCGCCGTCGCGTCGGGCACCGCGACCTTTGCCCTGGGCACCGACACCGGCGGGTCGATCCGGGTGCCCGCCGCGCTCAACGGGGTCGTCGGCCTCAAGCCGACCTACGGTCTCGTCCCCCGTCACGGCGTCACCTCCCTGTCCTGGTCGCTGGACCACGTCGGCCCGATCACCCGCACCGTCGAGGACGCGGCACTGGTCCTGTCCGCGCTGGCCGGACACGATCCGCGCGACCCCGCCTCGCTGTCCGTGCCCGCCGCGGACTATCGGCCCGCCGCGGACCCGGACCTGACGGGGCTGCGCGTCGGTGTACCACGCACGTACTACTTCGACAACGTCCACCCGCAGGTGGAGACCGCGGTCCGGAACGCCATCGGGCAACTGGAGGCCCTGGGCGCACGGCTCGTCGAGGTCGACGTCCCGATGACCCGCTACATCCAGGCCACGCAGTGGGGCCTGATGGTGCCGGAGGCCGGCGCCTACCACGAAGGCAGCCTGCGCACGGTCCCCGAGCTGTACCAGGAGGACGTCCGCATCCTCCTGGAGGCAAGCGAGTTGATGAGCGCCGGCGACTACGTACGCGCTCAACGCTCCCGCACGCTCATGCGCACCGAGTGGGCACGGATGCTGGAGGAGGTCGACGTGATCGCCGCCCCGAGCGTCCCGATGCCCGCGGTCGGGGCCGACGAGGAGACGGTCACCTGGCCCGATGGCACGGCCGAGAGCGTCTCCGACGCCTACGTGCGCCTTTGCGCCCCCGCCAACATCACCGGAGTGCCCGCCCTGACCGTTCCGGTCGGCCACGACGCGGCAGGCATGCCCGTCGGCATGCAGCTGCTCGGCCGCCCCCTCGACGAGCCCACACTCCTACGAGTTGGCCACGCCTACGAGCAGACCCAGCCCGCCCGGGGAACACCTCACCGTCGGTAGACCCGCACCGCACCGTGTGCATCCGCGCCGCACCCCACCGCACTGCACCGCACCGCACTGCGCGGCCGCGCGCACCGCACCGCGCGTCGGCGATCGGGTGCGCGGGCCCTGATGGTGTGTGGTGTCGGTCACGGACATACCGGGAGGACAAGGTCTTGGACTGGGGCGAATCGGGCGGGACAACACGCTGGTCAAGGGGTCGGACAACGGGTGGGGTCAGGCCGCGGACAAGGGGGGTGGTGTGCGTCGTCGGCGGCACCCGGGCGCTGGTCCGGGTGCCGGGGCCGGCCACCGCGCCGGATCCGGCCGGCTGCTGATGGAAGGCCATCTCGATGACGACCACCTCGCTCGCCGCGCCCGGCCCGGACGACGACGACCGGGCCGCCGACCACGCTACCGACCGACAGGCGAAGGCCTCGTCAGGCCGGGACAAGAGGCCCGGCGCCACCTCCGTGGGCACCCTCCGGCGGCCGATCGGCCCGCTTCCGGAGGCCAGCGGCCCCGGACAAGGGGCCGCGGGCGTGGCGACAACCCTCTTCCTCCCGCTGCCGAGGTGCGGTGGAAGCGGGGTTCGACACAGCCGGTCATGAATGGGTCCTGGAGTCGCTCGGCCTGTTTCAGCGCGCCACCGCACGTGAGCTCTGGCATCTGGTCCTGCCCGGGCAGCGGAATGACAAGACGACCCGCGACGCCTCGGCGACCTGGAGGACGCCGGGAGGGTGCGGGAGGAGCCGCGCCTGTCGGACAACCGGAAGCTGTGGACCCTGACCGCGGCCGGACGCCGTGAAGCTGCCCGGCTGCTCCCCGGCCGGGGCGAAGTTCTTAGCGTGCTTCGCGCACGCTTTTCCTGCTATGGTCAGAAGCGTGCGCAAGGCACGTATCTCGACCCGATCCCGGGCGGGGTCACTCCCGCGCCCGACCGAAAGCACCGTCGAACATGAGGAGAAGCTCAATGCGCCATCGTCTTCCCGCCATCGCCCTGACCGCCGCCCTGGCCGGTGGTGTCCTGCTCGCGGCCGCCCCCGCTCAGGCCGCCCCCGTCCAGCCGGGTGCGGCCTCGGCCGTGGCCGCCACCGACCACCGCGCGGACGTCGTGAGGATGCTCCACCAGCGCGACGAGCTGCTCGACGAGGCCATGCGGCTGGACCAGCTCGGCGATCACAAGGCCGCCAATGACAAGCGCTACCTGGCCGCGTTGCTGCAGCGCATGATCGACACCATCCTCGCCTCGGAGCAGCACGGCTGATCCGGTGGGAACCCCGGGCCACGCCGCCGACAGGTGCCGGGCGGATACCGCGCCGAGTTGCTGGTGCTGGGCGGGGGCGAGCTTGTCCCAGCCGGTCTGCTGGGCGCGGCCCCAGGCGGCGAGGTCTTCGCCCTGGACGACGATGCTGCCCGGTGCGGCACCGGCGAGGGTGCCGCCGTCCCGGGTGTGCCGCCAGGCCGGGCGAAGCACCGCTGCCATTCCACTGACCAGGCCGGGCACCATGCCGGGTCGATCTCGTCCAGAGCCGCCTTGTGGTCGGCGCTCAGCGCCCGGTCCGGGCCAAGCCGGTCTCGCCGGCCTCGGCACGCTGCTGGAGGGCCTCGGTGCGCCCCCGCGCGGTGCGGAGGTTCTTCCTTGGGTGCGGGTGCGAGCCGTGCGGTTCGCAGGCCTGTGACGCACGTCACTGGAACTCGCCCGTGGGAGACGGACAGCGAATAGAGGTGACCACCGATATGCGAACCCGGGTCCGGGCCGGGGATCCCGATGCCTTCGGCGGGCTGTTCGACAGCTACGCCCGCACCGTCTACAACCACGTCTTCCGCCTGACCGCCGACTGGTCGGTCGCGGAGGACGTCATGTCGGCCACGTTCATGGAGGCCTGGCGGCTGCGGGCCAAGGTCGACCCGGAAGGCGGCTCGCTGCGGCCCTGGTTGCTGGGCATCGCCACGAACCTCGCCCGCAACCACTGCCGCAGCAACCGCCGGTACCGGGCCGCGGCCGCCGCCGCGGTCCGCGAGCTGTCCGACGTGCCCGACCACGCCGAGACGGTCGCCGGCGAGGTGGACGACCGGCACCGGATCGCCGCGGCGCTCAGCGCCCTGGGCTCGATGCGCAGACCCGAGCGCGAGGTGCTGGTGCTGTGCCTGTTGGAGGGCATGGAGTACGCCGATGCGGCCCAGGCCCTGGGCATCCCGGTCGGCACGGTCCGCTCCCGCCTGTCCCGGGCACGCACGAAGCTGCGCAAACTCACGGACGCGGAACTGGCATGGCCCAAACGGGAACCCGATGCCCGCCCTCGACAGGTAAATGGCGACCGCGCCATCGCGGTCCGGTCCGCAGAGGAAGGAATCCGATGACCGACGAGTTCGACAGGCTGCTCCATTTCACGGAGCGGGATCTGCCGGCGGGCCGCCACCAGTTGCACCGGGAGCGCTTGATGACCCAGATCCACGAAGACATCCGTACCTCTTCCCCCACCCCCGCCTCCGCCGCCAATCGGCGCAACCCGTTCCTGCGCCGCGCGATCCTCATCCCGGTGGCGGCCTTCGCCCTGGTCGGAGCCGTCGTGACGGGCGTCCAGCTCACCGCCGCGCCCGACGGCAGCGGCGACTCCGGCCTTGCCACCGGCCCTCTCCTGGTCACCGAGGTCGGCTCCGCCCACGCGAGCGGCGCCACCCAGCTGCTGAACCGGATCGCGCTGGCCGCCAACGAAACCTCAACCCCGAAGGCACACGAGGGGCAGTACGTCTACATCGAGTCGACGACGGCCGGCACCCACGTCCGCAACGACCACGGAAAGAGCACCGTCGTCAGCGACAAGCTGCACCCTCGCCAGACCTGGAAGTCCCTCGACGGCAAGAACGGCTGGCTGATCGAGGCGGGCGCGACCGACACCAAGGGCATCACCCTGGACTCCGACGTCAAGCCGTACCTGAACGCCCCCTCGTACAACTACCTCGCCGCCCTCACCACCGACCCCGACGCCCTCCTCGCCAAGATCTACAACGAGACCAGGGGGGAGGGCCGCGGCCCCGACCAGGAGGCGTTCACCACCATCGGCGACCTGCTCGGCGAGAGTTACCCCACCGCCGCCCTCACTTCCGCGCTCTACAAGGCCGCCGCCAAGATCCCGGGCGTGGTCACGGTCGATGACGCGGTCGATGCGGCCGGGCGCCACGGCGTCGCAGTGGCCCGGCTCGACGAGACCAGCGGCCAGCGCGACGAGTGGATCTTCGACAACAAGACCCTCACCTTCCTCGGCAAGCGCACCGTCCAGGTCAACCCCGTTCCCGGCGACACGGAGGCGAACCTGATCAAGCCCGGCACCGTCGTCTTCACCACCGCGATCACCACCCGCGCGATCGTCGACGGCATCAAGCAGACCCCGGCCCAGCAGACCCCGGCTCGGGCGAGCTGACCCAAGCGGGACACACCGCACCGCGCGTGGCGCCTGGCTGCCCATGCCGGCACGCGGCCCTGTCGGCGCGTCCCGAGAGCAGTTGTTGCTCGGCGGCGAGGGCATCCCCTGCCGCCGAGCAACTCGGCCACGGCGTCACGATCGAGCACCCGCCAGCCGAACGGCCGTTCCAAGCAATCCCTCCATCAGACTGGGCACACGGGCCCGGATGGCACAGAAACCGGGCACCAACGCAATGAACCTGACCGGCACTCCCGCCCTCGTCGTCACCGCCGTGCTGTTCGCGGCCTCCATAGCGCTGGCCATGGCGCAATGGCTGGGCAGAGGAGCCCTCCTCGGGGCGGGGCGGACAGCGGAACAACGGCGCACGCCGCTGCGCGCGCTCTCGTACCTCGGCACCGTGCTGCTCTGCCAGTTCACCGCCGTGGCCATGGTCTTCGTGGTCGTCAACAACGAGAACCAGCTCTACGACAACTGGGGCGACCTGCTGGGCACCTCCAGCCACGTCCGGGCCGTGCCCGTGCCCCCGAAGGACGAGGGCCTGGCCGGCGGGAGCGCCGCCCCCAGCGCCCCGTCCGGCGCCCCCGCGCCGAAGGTGCCCCAGGCCTTCCACGCGCCCGACTCGGACGCGGTACCCAGGAACGTGAAGCAGGCCGACCTCAAGGGCAGGCTCTCCGGCGTCGACGGCGAGGTGCTGGTCTGGACGCCGCCGCAGTATGACGACCCGGCCAACAAGAACAAGACCTTCCCGGTGGTCGAACTGCTCGTCGGCTACCCCGGATCCTCGAGTGCCTGGTTCGGCGAGGCCATGCAGGCGGCCAAGCAGCTCGAACCGCTGATGAAGTCAGGTCAGGTGACGCCGTTCATCCTGGTCTCACCTCGCGTCACCCTCCTGGGCAACACCGACGCCGGGTGCGCCGACATCGCGGGCAAGGTCAACGCCGAGACCTGGCTCTCGCGGGACGTCCCACAGATGATCGTGGACAACTTCCGGGCCGACACCACACCGGACCGCTGGGCCCTGTCCGGCTACTCGGCCGGTGCCCACTGCGCCCTGCGCCTCGCGCTCGCCCACCCCAACCGGTATCGCGCCGCGATCAGCATGTCCGGCTACAACGACCCGGCCGGCGAACCGAACTCACTGACCGCCAGGGACCCGAAACTGCGCGAGACCGCCAACCCGCTCCACATCCTCACCCATGCCCCGACCCCGCCGAACGTCGCGCTCTTCGTGACCGGCAAGCGGGGCGACGGACTGGAGGACGCGACCGCCCTCCAGCAGGTGGCGAAGAGCCCGACCACCGTCACCCCGTTCGAGACCACCGGCGCGCACCTGACGTCGACCTGGAAGCCACTGGTCGTCCCGACCTTCAAGTGGCTGACCGGGATCATCCCGCCCCGCTGACGGCCCGCCACCGCCCACTACGGCATCTACTGACCCAAGCCGTCAACGGCCTGGTGCCGTCCCCGGCAGGCCCCTGAAGGGGCAGCACCAGGCCGTGCCCGTCTTCCGAGGAGGCCCGATGTACCGCAGCCGCACCCCGCCCACCGGCCCGACCCGCGCACCCTCAGCAGAGGAGACGATCCGGGACTTCGGCGCACCGGTTGTTTTCCTCGCCGACCCCGACCCTGCATGGCAGGTCAACCTTGACCGGCGGGGATCCGAAGGTCGGCTCACGATGTCGAGGTGCAGTACATCCACGACGCCACCCACCAGGTAATCGTCCGCACCAGCCATCGCCCGCCCCGCAGCGCCGCCCCCGATCTCGGGGCGGAGCGAGCGCTTCGGCGAGGTGCACGGCTACCACGGGGAGCGCCTGCGGGCTCCGGAGCTGCCCCCGCTGCCGTTGAAGCCTCGGGGGCGCGAGCGCTGACCTGCGGAAACTTCGTCTGAAGTGCAGGCGGAAGATGCCGTCGGCCGGCCCGTTCGATGTGCCTCTCCTGTCGGGAGCAGAGGGGTGATTGGGCCCGTTCCCGACCTCGGGAAGGTGCTATCCGCAGTCGCGCCGACTCACGTGCTCGGGCGCGTGCGGCAGGGTGCGGTCGGATCGATGCCGACCCTTTGCCGACTTTCCTGACGCTACGTCAGTCGCTTTTCGTGGCGGACGCCGCGGGGTCCTGGGCGTCATCGTCGCGGGGTGTGCTGGTCGCCGTGACCGGTCGGGCCCTGTGGGACACCGTGGCCGCGCCGGTGATCGGTTCGTTCATCGCGGTGCGGGCGATCGCGCTGGGGCGGCAGGTGCCGGCCGTGCCGGGCCGGCACGGCCTCGAGGGGCTGGATGCCGCCGCCGTGGCGCAGGACCTGGCGGGCGTGGCGGGTGTCGCCGACGTTCACGACCTCCACCGGTGAACGCTGACGTCCGGGATGAACGCGGCCACCGCGCACCTGGTGATCCGGGGTCAGGGCCGGTCGCAAGCGGTGCTCGAGTCGGGACGGAGCCTGCTGCGGGAGGAGTGCGGAATCGCCCATGCGACGCTCCAGGTCGAACCGCCGGGCCGCGGGGACTGCGACGAACCCGGCTGGTGACCGGACGGGCCGCGCCGCCCTCCGCGCGGGGGACGAGGAGGGCGACGCGGAGTTCCGGGGCGGGCGTCAGGGGCGGACGGCGCCCACGTAGGGCATGTACTCGATCGGAAGGATCTCGACGTTCTTGCCGGTGCGCGGGGCGTGGATCATCTTGCCGCCGCCGATGTAGATGCCGACGTGGTGCAGGTCGGAGTAGAAGAAGACGAGGTCGCCGGGCTGGAGGTTGGCCTTCGACACGTGCTGGCCGGCGTTCCACTGGTCCTGGGAGACCCGGGGCAGCGAGACTCCGGCGGCGCGCCAGGCTGCGCCGGTCAGCCCGGAGCAGTCGTAGCTGCCCGGGCCGGTGGCGCCCCACACGTAGGGCTTGCCGAGCTGGGCGTAGGCGAACTGGACGGCGGCTGCGGCGCGGCCGGTGGCCGGCCCGTTGTAGGTCTCGCGGGTGGAGGTGCGCGAGGAGCGGCCGTCCTGTGAGTTGACCTTGGCGCGGTCGGCGGCGGACAGGCCGTCCAGGACCTTGGTCGCCTCCGAGAGCTTCCCCTGGACGAACTTCTTCTCGGCGGCGAGCACCTTGTCGGTCTCGTCCAGCCGGCCGAGGACGGCCGTCGCCTCGGCGCGCCGTTGGTCCAGGCGCCGCTGCTGGTCGAGCAGCATGCGCAGCAGATCGGCCTGCGAGCTCGCGGCGACGTCCTGGTCGGAGGCGCGCTTGAGGTAGCTGTCCGGGTCCGAGGAGAACATGAGCGCGATCGTGGGATCGACGTTGCCCGTGCGGTACTGGTCGGCGGCCACCGCGGACAGGCGGACCCTCAGGTCGCTCATCTTCTCCTGCGCTGCTGCGACCTGGTCCTGCAGCTGTGCGGCTTCCTTCTGCAGGCGCTGCTGGGTCTCCTTGAACTTGTTGTACTTCTCGATGGAGGCCTCGGCCTGTTCGTTGAGGTCCTCGACCTGGGCCTTGACGGTCGCGAGGTCGGGCTTGGGCGCGGCGTTCGCGCTGCCCGCCGTGGAGAGGAGCGCCGAGCCGGCGGCGGCCGTGGTCACGAGGGCTATCCGGGCCCTGCTGGGCGGCGCGGGCTTACGACGGTTACCCATGCGTGCGTTACTCCCTGGCTGTCGCCCGACGCGGTCGCGGCGCGGTCGTGGAGGGGCGCGGCCACCGGCCCCGCCCCATGTTCGAAGTAACTTAGTAGATGTGGGTGGGGTTCTGGCAAGTCGCCCGCACACATGCGCGGCCGATGTCTGCGCATGTGCGGCGGACCGCCCCGTCCAGTTGCGCGCGGCCCGCCGCGGCCGCACCGGTGCAGGTCGTACGGGTTCCGTGGCGGCCCGATGCCGCGGGCGCGCAGCGGAGCGCATCCCGTTGGTCGACCGGGCCGGGCGCCTTGACGGGGCGCCGGCACGTCGGCGACGACCCTGTGGAGTGCACCGGACCGGGGTTACGGGCCGCAGGCCAGAAGGATCGGCGCCACGGGGAGCGCTGCCGAGGCGAGCCACCAGGCGGCTGCCGCAGGCCGCGGCAGCGGCGGTGCAGGCTCCAGCAGCCGCCGGACGCGGTCGACGACGGCGTGGTCGCCGGCGCCGAGCGACGCCGGCCGGGTTCGGGCGGTGGCGAAGAGGCACAGGGCCTCGGCGAGGACCCGTGGTGAGGTGCTGCGAAGCGCCCGGTCGTCGGCGGCCATCTCGACGAGCACCGGAACCCTGTCGCCGGCCAGGCGGGCGGCGGGGAGCCAGCGGAGCCCGCGTCCGAGAGCGGTGGCGGCGGAGGTGATCAGGTGGTGGCGGCCCGCGAGGTGGGCGTTCTCGTGGGCGAGGACGGCCCCGCGGTGGGCGGGGGGCATGCGCAGGGCGCCGACGGTGAGGACGATCCGGCCGCCGTCCCCGGCCACGCACCAGGCCGCCGGCTCGTCGGTGTCCATGACCAGCCAGCCGTCCTCGTGCCGGCGGGCTACGAGGTCGAGCTGCTGCCGGTGGCGGCGCCGGGCCCGCGCCCCGCGGATCCAGGCCGTCAGGACGACGCCGGACAGGGCGGCCAGGATCGCCATGCCCATCCAGAACGCCTGCGTGTGCCCGGCGGACCCGCCGGTGCCGCGTGCCGAGGCGGGCAGCAGCCATCCGAAGGGGCCGCGCCCGTGGTGGTCGGCGGTGACGAGCCGGTGCGCCAGCATGACGACGTCCGCGGCGCAGGCGAGGATCAGCGCGGCCCAGGTCGCGATCGCGGCCCGTGGCACCCGTGGCGCCCGGGAGCTGCGGGCGAGCTGCCGCGGCGCGAGCCAGCCGGTGACGGCGAGGAACGCGACCAGGAGTGCCAGTACCGTCATGGCCTGCCGTTCTCGGTCCGCTCCAGGATGTCCCGCAGGGTGCGGGCCTGGGTGCTGTCGATGCTCTCGACGAACAGCAGCAGTGCTGCGTGCTGGTCGCCGGTGTCGCCGAGGGCCTCGCGCATGAGGTCGGCGGCGTGCGCGGCGCGGGAGCGGGTCGGTGCGTAGATCCAGGCCCGGCCCTCCTTGTGCCGGCTGAGCCAGCCCTTGCGGTGGAGGATGTCGGCGACGGTCGTCACGGTCGTGTAGGCGACCGGCCGGGTCCGGTTGAGGTCGTCGACGATCTCGCGGACGCTCGCAGGCCGGTCCCACGCCCACAGGCGCTCCATGATCTCGGTCTCCAGATGCCCGAACCCTCGCACATCGACCTCCTCTCCGTGGACACGATAGTCCCGCCGCAGGTCGGCCCCCGGTCCGGTGCCCGGCGTAAAGGAATGCCGCATTCCACGCATCTTCTAAGATGCTTAGAAAATCGGCATGGGCGTCAGGCCCCGGCACGAGTGGAGGGACCTGTGGAACCCTCCGGCGTCCTTGCGGGCCTCGGCGGCATGCTCCTGTACTCCGCGATCGCTGTGCACCTCCCGGCCTTCGTCGCGTGCTGCCTCGAACGGGCCTTCGGCGGCGTCGCGCCCGTGCGGCGCCACGGGTCCGGACCCGCCGGGACCGAGGTGCCCGAGGTCGCCGAAGCGGAGCCGGCGCGCCGCGCGCCGACATCCCCGGCCCGGCGGCAGCAACGAGAACCTCGGCGGCGGCGAGGAGAGCGGAGCCCGGTCCGACACCACCATCCTGCTGCACGTCTACGCCGACCACCGGCGTGCCGTCGGTGTCTCCTTCCCGCGCGACGCCCTCGTCGACATCCCTTCGTGCAGACTCCCCGACGGAGGCCGGACCGAGCCGCAGACCGGCGCCATGTTCAACTCCGCCTTCTCCGTCGGCGACACCGAACAGGGCAACCCCGCCTGCACCCGGAACGCCGTCGAGAAGCTCACCGGCCTGCGGGTGGACCACACCGCCGTGGTCGACTTCGAAGGCCTCGCCGCCGTCACCGAGGCCGTCGGCGGCGTCAACGTCTGCCTCCCGAACGCCATCTACGAGAAGGACCTCAACCCCAACCCGCCCGCCCGCGGGCGCCGGCTCTACCCGAAGGGCCCTCAGAAGGTCTCCGGCCAGGCCGCACTCGACTACGTACGGCCGCGCCACGGCATCGGCGGCGGCTCGGACATCGGCCGCATGAAACGGCAGCAGGCCTTCCTCGCCTCCCCGATCGGCGACATCAAGGGCCGGGGCGCGGACCCCGGTGTCCTGCTCCCGCTCGCCGACGCGGCGACGAAGTCCCTCGCCGTCGACCCGGGTCTTTCCTCGGCGGCGAAACTCGCCGCCTTCGCCGGGTCGCTGAAGAGCATCGACCTCGGCAACATCGCCTTCCTCCTCTCGTGGATTGGCGGCCTTGGCCTTCTCCTGGGTGGCGAAGCCCGACTCCTGGGTCTGCTTCCCGGCCGCGTCGCGGTATCGGGCCCCGTGCTCGTGGGGCACCTGGTCCATCGGGACTCCGGGCGCCCGCAGTCCTCGGGCCGGACGGCAGCGGCTTCAGTGCACGCGCCGTGCGGAGGGCCGCGGTGCGTACCCGGCGGGGCCGGAGCCGGTGATGGCGACCTCGCCCGCACCGGTGTTCCCGCTCATGGGGCGTCAGCTCTCCTGCTGCTCGGCGTCGATCTCGGCGATCAGGCCCTCGATGAGGCGCCTGATCTCGTCGCGGATGGGGCGGACCGCCTCGACGCCCTGGCCCGCCGGGTCGTCGAGCTTCCAGTCCAGGTACGTCTTGCCGGGGAAGTACGGGCAGGCGTCGCCGCAGCCCATGGTGATGACGTAGTCGGAGGCCTGGATCGCGTCGGTGGTCAGCACCTTGGGCTGCTGGTCGGAGATGTCGATGCCGAGCTCGGCCATCGCGGCGACCGCGGAGGGGTTGGTCCGGTCGCCGGGCGCGGAGCCGGCCGAGCGGACCTCGACGCGGTCGCCCGCGAGGTGGCGCAGGAAGCCGGCGGCCATCTGCGAGCGGCCCGCGTTGTGGATGCAGACGAACAGCACGGACGCGGCAGGCGTGGTGGGCATGGTTCTTCCTTCGGCGAGATCCGCGGGGCGCGCGGCGCGGCCCGACCCCGTGCGGGGCCGTGTGCTTGGGTTTTCCCCCGACGGCCGCTAACGTATCAGCCCATGGTGATGTCAGTCGACAGTGACGTGTTGAAGGCCCTGGCCGACCCGCTGAGGATCCAGATCCTCACGCTGCTCGCCCGGGAGTCCTTGTGCACGACCCACTTGGTCGAGGAGACCGGCGCG
The DNA here is from genome assembly GCF_040702125.1 of Kitasatospora sp. NPDC085895. NCBI lineage: Bacteria > Bacillati > Actinomycetota > Actinomycetes > Kitasatosporales > Streptomycetaceae > Kitasatospora > Kitasatospora sp. NPDC085895. The sequence goes on from NZ_JBFBJY010000105.1 coordinate 16,169, forward strand.
CGGCAGACCAACCTGTCCAACCACCTCAGGATCCTCCGGGACGCGGGACTGGTCGACACCGAGCCGTGCGGCCGATTCACCTACTACATGCTCCGCCCCGACGCCCTCGAGGTCGTCGCGGCGGAGTTCGCCGGGCTGGCCGCCGCCGCCCGCGAGGCCGCTGCGAACAATCGCAAGCGGTCCTGCTGAACCACCACCCAGCCCGGCGGCCAGACCGCCCTGCACGAGGAGTGCCCTCTTGAGCGCCATAGAGGTCGGACCCGACGCCGCGGAGCCGCTCGCGGTCGAACCGCCCCCGGTCCCGCTCGCCAACCGGGTCGCCGCAGAACTGCTCGGCACCGCCGCCCTGGTCACCGTCGTGGTCGGCTCCGGGATCCAGGCCACCGAACTCACCGAGGACGTCGGCCTGCAACTGCTCGCCAACTCCCTGGCCACCGTCTTCGGCCTCGGCGTGCTGATCCTCCTCCTCGGCCCGGTCTCCGGCGCCCACTTCAATCCGATCGTCACCCTCGCCGAGTGGTGGACCGGCCGGCGCGACCCGAAGGGCCTCGGAGCACGGGAGATCGCCGCCTACATCCCGGCCCAGATCGCCGGGGCGATCGGCGGCGCGATCGTCGCGGACGCGATGTTCGGCAAGGCATTGGTGCAGTGGTCCACCCACGACCGCTCCGCCGGCCACCTGCTGCTCGGCGAGGTCGTCGCGAGCGCGGGCCTGATCCTGTTGATCTTCGGCCTCGCGAGGACCGACCGCCTGCGCTTCGCCCCCGTGGCGGTCGCCTCCTACATCGGCGCCGCCTACTGGTCCACCTCCTCCACCTCCTTCGCCAACCCGGCCGTCACCATCGGCCGGGCGTTCACCGACACCTTCGCGGGCATAGCGCCGTCCTCGGTGCCCGGGTTCATCGGCATGCAGGTGATCGGCGGGGTGACGGGTCTGGCGCTGGTGGCGCTGATCTTCACCCACCGCGCGGGCCGCAAGGCCGACGCCTCGTGAGCGCGGTCCGGCGCGCCCAGGTCCTGGTCGTCGGAGCGGGCCAGGCCGGCCTCGCTGCCGGGTACTACCTGCGGCGCGCCGGACTGGACTTCGCGGTCCTCGACGCCTCCCCGTCGCCCGGCGGTGCCTGGCAGCACTACTGGAACAGCCTCCACCTGTTCTCCCCGGCCGCCTACTCCTCCCTGCCCGGCCGCCCGATGCCGGGCCGGACCGGAAGGGAACGGCCCGAGGCGGACCACGTGGTCCAGTACCTGACGGAGTACGAGAAGCGGTACGAGCTGCCCGTTCACCGCCCGGTGCACGTCCGTGCGGTGGAGAGCGCCGAGGACGGCGGCCTGATCGCCCGTACCGACGACGGCGCCTGGCACACCCGGGCCCTCATCAGCGCCACCGGCAACTGGTGGCGGCCCTTCGTCCCGGCCGTGCCCGGTCGCGGATCCTTCACCGGCCGCCAGCTCCACACCCGTGACTACCGCCGGGCCGAGGACTTCACCGGCCGACGGGTCGTCGTCGTGGGCGGCGGCAACTCCGGCGCCCAGATCGCGGCCGATCTTCGCTGATCCGCGGAACCCGGTGGCTGCCGGTCACACGACCGTGTGGCTGCGCCGCTCGATGAGTACGGTGTCCCGCCAGACACCGTGGTGCCGGCCGATCCGTTCGCGGGTGCCGATGACGCGGAAGCCCGCCCTGGCGTGGACGGCGAGGCTGGCGGTGTTCTCCGGGAAGACGCCGGACTGGATCGTCCAGATGCCGGCGGCCTCGCTGGAGGCGATCAGTGCCCCGAGCAGGAGGAGGGCGACTCCGCGGCCGCGGGCGTCCGGGTGGACGTACACCGAGTGCTCCACCACTCCCGCGTACGCGCAGCGGTCGGAGACCCGGCTTGCCGCGACCCAGCCCAGGACGCGGCCGGCGGGGTCGGCGGCCACGAACCGGTGCTCGGCCAGTTTGGCCGCGTCGAACGCCCGCCAGTCGGGCGCGGTGGTTTCGAAGGTGGCGTTGCCCTCGTCGATGCCGGCCTGGTAGATCGCCAGGACCTGATCGGCGTGGTCGGCGGTCATCGGCACGACCCGGGTGTCAGCGGCCATGGTCGCCCTCCCGGGGCCGGTCTGCGCGGGGCTCGGCGAGGATGGCGGCAACGGCGGCCGGGAAGACCGTCAGGCAGGTGCGGTTGACCTGGTAGCGGGTGGAGGTGCCCTGCTTCTCCGGCAGGACGAAGCGCACCTCCGCGAGGACCTTCAGGTGGTGGGAGACCGTCGACTGGCCCACCGGCGAACGTTCGACGATCTCGCGGACGCTCATCGGCCGGCCCTCGGCCGCGAGCAGGTGCAGGAGCTGGACGCGGGTCGGGTCGGCGAGCGCCTTGAACCACGCCGCGTACAGTTCGGCGGCCTCGGCGTCGACGACGGCGCTGGTGCGGTTCGACTGATTCATCGACAATCGACGATAGTCGATCGAGCGACCCGTGGGAACGCCTGCTGCCGGTTCAGCCCGTGGCGGCGGCGAGCATGCCGGCCATGGAGGCGAGCACACTCGGGGCGACGCGGTAGTAGACCCAGGTGCCGCGCCGCTCCGAGGTGAGCAGGCCGGCCTCGCGGAGCTTCTTGAGGTGGTGGGAGACGGTGGGCTGGGAGACGCCGACGTCCTGGATGTCGCACACGCACGCCTCGCCGCCCGCGTGGGAGGCGACGCGGGAGAACAGCCGCAGCCGCACCGGGTCGGACAGGGCCTTGAACATCGCCGCCATCCTGACCGAGTCCTCCTCCGACAGCGGCGCAGAGGTCAGCGGCGGGCAGCAGGGCGCAGCGGCCTCCGGCTCGAGCAGCGGAAGGTCGACCACCTCAAGATTCGACATGCATCTATGTTGACATGTGCCGAATCACAGCGGAAGTCCGGCCGGTCGGCGGCCCGACCCGCGAGGAGCCGGGTGGTGTGGGCGGCGGCGCGGCTCGCGCCGCGAGGGAGGTGCCGTCGATGCGGTGGCGCACCGTCGCCGCCACCCCGTGCTGCGGCAGCGCCGAGGAGGCCGCCGACGCCGGAACCTGCTGCGCGCCGGACGCCGAGCGCGAGGCGACCGCCGCCGGCGCCGGCTGCTGAGACCCGCCCCACCACCCGTCGGCCGGGCCCATGCCGTCCGTCGACGCGGCGCCCGGAGCCCGCCGACGGCGCACGGGTGGTCGTCGCAGCGGCGCCGACCGGAGAACGCACGGCATCCTGCAGCGGCCCGGGGCTGCCGTGGGCGAGGAATCGGCGGTCGATGCGGCTGGACGGGTGCAGTTCGGCACGTGACCGCGGCGGGCTCCGCCCCGAGCGGTGCGCCGCCGGGTTACATGGCCCTGCGCCTCGGGGCGGGGCGTGCCGGTGTCCTTCACGGCCCCGGACCGGACGAATGAAAGAGCACCATGGCAGAGCGCGATCCTCGCAACCGCACCGTCCGCAGCCCGCTACGCCGCGGGCTCGCCGCTGCCGTGCTCGCAGCCGTCACGCTGGTGGTCTCGGCGGGACCCGGATACGGGACCGGCGCGGCCGGTCTGGCGCCCGGCACACAGTTCACGCCGCTGACGACGTCGGTGCTGACCGAACCGGAGCCGTTCGAGGCGACGGACGGCAGGACGCACCTCTCGTACGAACTGCTCGCCACCAGCGCCCTGTCCCGCAGCACACCGGTGCGGCTCGACCGTGTCGACGTCCAGGACGCCCGCACCCACCGGGTCATCGGCTCGCTCAGCGGGCAGGCGCTGGCCGAGGCCGCCAACCCGGTGGGCGACCCCCTGCCGGGCGCGGACGGGTACACCCCGCCGCCCCCGCCGCCGACGCCGACCGTCATCCAGGGATCCCAGCAGTGGATCATCTGGCTCGACCTGACCCTCGACCGCGGCCGGCCGGTGCCCGCGGTCCTCGAACACCACCTCTCGGGTACCATCCTGACGGCCTCCGGCCCCTCCGCGTTCGAGGAGACGGTGCAGGCCACCCCGACCGACCGCACCGCGCCGTTGAACCTGGCCCCGCCGGTCCTCCCCGGCACCTGGTACGCCAGCGAGTCGTGCTGCGGCAACACCCACCACCGGCGCGGCCTCGCCCCGATCAACGGCCGCTTCTACGTGCCGCAGCGCTTCGCGATCGACTGGTACAAGGTCGGTGACCAGGGACAGGCCTGGGAGGGCGACCCCGCACAGCTCACCAGCTACCTGAGCTACCGTCAGCCCGTCACGGCGGCGGCCGGCGGCAGAGTGGTGGAGGTCCAGGACGGAATCCCGGACAACCCGCCGCCCCACACGCCGCCCGTCCCGCCGATCGAGGACACGGTCGGCAACCACGTCACCCTGGAAGTCGCGCCGGGCCGCTACCTGCTCTACGGCCACCTGGAGCCCGGCTCGCTCAAGGTCCGGGAGGGCGACCGCGTCAGGCCCGGCCAGGTCCTCGGACTGATCGGCAACAGCGGCAACTCCACCACGCCGCACCTGCACTTCCAGGTGATGACCACGGCCGAGTTCTTCCCGACCGACAGCCCGCCGTTCACCTTCCGGAGGTTCCGCGTCCTCGGACAGGTCGAGCCCCGGATCTGGGACGACAACCTGGGCCTGCAGCCGACCGGCGTCCTGCCGATCACACCCTCGCCGTACGACGGCCTCCACCGGGCGCAGTATCCGCTCGACCGCGAGGTGCTGGAATTCTGACCTGACTCCGGTCCGGCCGAGGCGCCGCCGGGCGTCTCGGCCGGACCGTCGACGGCGGACCGGCCGCGGACTCGGGCCCGGTGGCGTCCGCTTCGGCAACCCGGGCGACACCCCCGTCACCGGCGGGCGGTGACCCATCCCGACGACGCCGCCCTCCGTCCCGAGCTCGACCGGTTCCCTTCGCCACGGTGGCGGCCCCGGAGGACTCGCTGATGGTCCTTCGTCCGTGCGCCGTGCCTTCGCCGGCGGAGCCGGCATCCGGTCGGGGTGCGGTGGGCGGGTGACGGTGCGGGGCGGCCTCCCGGGGACGGGGGAGGAGCTCACATACGCTGGCCTGGTCCTCCGCCGGGCCGGCCCGGTGCCCTTGTGCTGACGGGAGTGCAACGGTGGTCTCAGTTCCGTCGGGCCAGGGCGCGGCACCGTCCAGGCGGGCGCGGTTCCGTGCCTGGATGCTCGAGGGCATGGCGGACACCGCCAAGCAGCACCCCGGCCCGCACGCCGAACTGCCCGAGGAGCACGGCCAGCGCTGGTGGCGCGTCATGTGCCTGACCGGACTGGACTACTTCTCGACCCTCGGCTACCAGCCCGGCATCGCCGCCCTGGCGGCCGGCCTGCTCTCGCCGGTGGCCACCATCGTGCTCGTCGTCGT